>NZ_JBQDYF010000015.1:0-85524 GCF_052044135.1 Salinisphaera sp. RV14 | reverse complement strand
ATCGACCGGCCATTCTAATTGTCATCAAACCGGTCAAAGTAGTTGACGTCGGATATATCAGTGTTCTGTGACACAAGTTTATCTTACTATTTCGGCGCTTTTCCATGCCATTCGCGGTATTCCCTGATACGACTCATCGCCGTGCCTTGCCCTCGCTTTCACCGTGAACCATCTGCATTGGCCAGAGCCGCTGCCGGGGCTGGTCGGGGAAGGCGTTCATGTATGCCGGCATGGTCGCGAGCAGCGTCCGCGCCAGTTCGGTGCCGAGCTCGTGAAGAGACATCCGGAAAGCGGTCAGCGAGGGGGTCAGGAAGCGAGTCTGAGGGCTTTCCTTGAAACCGATGACGGCGACATCGCGACCGGGCATGAGCCCCGCGTCCTGAAGGACGCGATAGAAACCGAGGGCGAGCACTTCGTTGACCAGGATGATCGCATCGGGCTGCGTCTCGAGCGCCAGAAAAGCCTTGCCGATTTCAAGGCCGCCTGCCTCGGTCGGAATGCCGCGAAGCACGAGACGGGGATCGAAGGCCAGGCCATGCTCGGCAAGCGCCTGTCGATAGGCGTCGACGAAAACGAAGCCCAGATTGAGGTCGCTCGCCGGTGCCGTGATGGCGATGCTCCGGTGTCCCAGTTCGGCCAGCCGCGCGACGCTGGACCGCGCGAAGTGCTCGAAATCCAGGTCGATCCAGGGATGGTCGCGACCGCTCTCGCTGCGGCCGAGCGTGACAAAGGGGATATTGCGCTTCTCAAGCAGCGTGATGCGGGGGTCCACGCGCAGCGTGGCGGACAGGATGAGTCCGTCGACGATATGCCGCGAAACCACCCGTCGCAGATAGGCCTCTGGATCCTGATGCGTGCTGCAGGTGAGCACGATCAGGTCCATGCCTTGTTCCTCGAGAACGGTCTGGACGCTGTTGAACAGCGGCATGAAGAAGCTGTCGCTTTCCCCCATGGCCTCGCGGCCGGTCTGGATCATGAAACCGATGGCGTTGGTGGTGCCCTGTCTGAGGCTGCGTCCCGACTGGTTTGGCGCATAGCCCAGCCGATCGGCGGCTTCCAGCACCCGTTCACGAGTTTCGGCATTGACGTCGGGGCGGCCATTCAGGGCCCGCGAAACGGTGCCGATTGAGATGCCGAGTTCTTTTGCCAACATCTTGATATTCAATATTTATATCCTTTTTTTTCTCGGTAAGTCTGCGGTCTGTTGTCTTCTTTCTGACGGTACGTTCGCGGTCTCCATCCAGATTATCCAGAAAAAAAGTGTTGACAGGAATAATCTTCTTATATTTTTATCGTAAACGTTTACGAGCCAAATAAACAGACGACACTTCCAATGGTTTCCGGCCGTAAACGGGAGGAGAGCATGATGCGAGCCGTCCTCGTGGGCTGTGGCTCGATGAGCCGGGCCTGGCTGCAGGCCGCCGCCGAAATCGACGGCCTTGCCATCGTCGGTCTGGTCGATATCGATCAGCGGCAGGCCCGCCGGCGGGCCGGGGAATTCGGGCTCGATGCGGTGGTCGTCGGGGACGATCTCGATGCCGTTCTCGCCCAGACCGGGCCCGATCTTGTTTTCGATGTGGTGGTGCCGTCGGCGCGTCATCAAGTCGTCAGCAAGGCGCTGGCCGCCGGCTGCGATGTGCTTTCCGAAAAGCCGTTGGCGCCGACGCTTGCCGAGGCGCGCGACCTTCTGACCCGGGCCGACGCGGCCCAGCGTTTGCACGCCGTCGTCCAGAACCGCCGTTACATCGAGCCGGTCCGTCGTCTGCGGGCCTTTATCGAAAGGGGGGCGATCGGCGAGGTGACGAGTCTGCACGCCGATTTCTTTCTGGGCCCGCACTTCGGCGGCTTTCGCGAGGAAATGCCCCACGTTCTGCTGCTCGACATGGCCATCCATACTCTGGATGCCGGCCGCTACCTCGCCGGCGACGACGCGGTCGCCGTCTATGCCGAGGAGTGGGAGCCGAGCAATTCCTGGTATGCCAGTGGCGCCTCGGCGGCGGCGATCTTCCGTCTCGCCGCGGGCGCGGTCTTCAGCTATCGGGGCAGTTGGTGTGCCGACGGACTGGCGACGAGCTGGGAGGGCGCCTGGCGCATCGTCGGCACGCGCGGCTCCGTGGTCTGGGACGGCGCGGACTCGCTGCGCGCCGAGGTCCTGGAAAGCGGGGCCGGGCCCGGCTTCTTCTCGCCAGTCACGGCGGTCGACGTGCCGCCCTTGCCCCCCTCGGCCGAACCCGGCGGACGGGCCGGCGGCCACCTCGGCGTCCTTCGGGACTTCATCGACGCGGTCAACGGCGGGCCCGTGCCGGAAACCGTTGCCCACGAGAACATCAAAAGCCTGGCCATGGTGCTTGCCGCGATGGAGAGCGCCGAGACCGGGCAACGCATCGACATCACGACCTGAAACAAGGAGCCCAGCTGTGAGCGACCCGGCCAAGGACATCCGCATCGGAACCATGATCAAGGCGAATGACGACGACCCCGCCGGCTATGTCCGCGACATCCTGCCGCACGGCTTCGAGAGTATCGAGCCGTTCTTCTGGCAGGTGATGAACAAGGATCTGCCGCGCCTGGCGGGCGAGCTGAAGGAAGTGATCGGCGACGCCGATGTGACCATGTCGACGCTGGGCATGTTCGGCAACCCGCTCGAGCAGACCGAAATCGATGCCGAGACACTCAAGGGCTGGCAGACGCTGATCGACAACGCGCATCACTTCGGCGCCACCACCATCGCCGGCTTTACCGGGCGCCTGCGCGACCAGCCGATCGAGGCCAGCCTGCCGCGCTACAAGGCGGTGTGGTCGGACCTGGCCAAGCGGGCGGCCGACAATGGCGTGCGCATCGCCTTCGAAAACTGTGCGATGGACGGCAACTGGGCTCGTGGTGACTGGAACATCGCCCACAACCCCGATGCCTGGGAACTGATGTTCGATCTGCTGCCGGCCGACAATATCGGGCTCGAATGGGAGCCCTGCCACCAGATGGTCTATCTCATCGACCCGCTGCCGCAGATCCGTAAATGGGCGCCGAAGTTCTTTCACGTGCATGGCAAGGACGCCACGATCCGCTGGGATGTGATTCGCGAGCACGGTGTCTTCGGCAAGGAGCCGTGCGTGTTCATGCGCACCCCCGGCTTCGGTGATACGAACTGGACGGACGTCATTTCAGAGTTGCGGCTGGCCGGCTGGACCGGATCGATCGACATCGAGGGCTGGCATGACCCCGTGTATCGCGATGCCCTGGAAATGACCGGCCAGGTTGCCGGCCTGAACTATCTGAAGTCCTGCCGTGGTGGCGACTACCTGGAAAATCCCGGCTGACCGGATGGCGCCCGGGGCAACGCCGCGAGAGCGCCCGGGCGTCGAACATCAAGGAGGAGATGACAATGAAACGATTTTCCCTATTGATCGCCGGCTCGGCACTGCTGGTTGGGTCGATTGCCGCGCAGGCGTCCCCCATCACGTTAACCATCTGGACGATTGATCATCCCGGGCAATACGACTATGTGCTCGCCAAGGCGTTCGAGAAACAGAACCCGAACATCAAGATCCACGTCAAGACCGTTGATTTCAGCGACATGGTCCACCAGCTCGCCCGCGCGATGGCGACCGGTGGGGGGCCCGATATCACCTATGTCGACAATCCGGACGTGGCCCTGTTCGCTTCGCGCCATCTGCTTCTCAATCTCACCCGCTACGTGAAGAAGTCGAATGTTCTCGATACCCGTGACATTTATCCGGGGCCGCTCAAGGCGGTGACCTGGAAAAGCAAGATCTACGGCATCCCACGCGGCGCCAACACGTTGGTGCTTTACTACAACGCCGATATGTTCAAGGCACACGGGCTTGATCCGAACAAGCCACCGAAGACCTGGAAAGCGCTCTATCAGGATGCCAGGACGCTCACCGATCCGAAGAAGAACGTCTACGGACTGACATTCTGCGCCAAGGCGAATGGCGAGGGCACCTTCCAGTTCCTTCCCTGGGTGCAGATGACCGGTGGCAACTGGAATCGCATCGACACGCCCGGTGCGGTGCGTGCGCTCAATCTGTGGAAGAAGTTCATCGACCAAAAGATCGCCTCGCCCGACACTCTGGTTCACAGTCAGTGGGAAAGCACCGCGACATTCGTCGCCGGCAACGCGGCGATGGCGATTTCCGGCCCGTGGGAGTTGCCGCGAATGCAGAGGGACGCGCATTTCGACTTCCGGGCCGCGATGCTGCCGATCCCGGCGAAAAACGGCCAGCACGCCTCGGCGCTCGGTGGCGGCGACAATGTCATTCTCGCCAATACCAAGCACCCGGAGGCGGCTTTCAAGTTCCTGGAATTCGCCTACAAACAGATGCCGACGGTATGGAACCGCTTTGGTTACCTGCCGGCCTCCAGGGTTGCGGTGAAGAACCCGAAATGGCCGAAGAGTTTCCGCGTTTTCAAGAAAAGCATGAAGTACGCGCGGGTACGCGGTCCGAGCCCCGAATGGTCCAGGATATCCCGGGCGATCTACTCGGCCGTGCAGCAGACGCTGACGCATCAGAAAAGTGCCAAGGCGGCGCTCGCCGCGGCGCAGAAGAGAATTGACAGTGTCACCGGGGAATAACAGGTGGAGCGCGAAACGGGAGAGGTCGGCCCGTGCCTTCCCTGCTCTGCGGCGCCGATGCGTCTGCGACCCGGGGGGGGCGTGCTGATGCAAAGCCTATTCGGATCAATACGAGATGGGCGCGGCTTCGACGCGCTGCTGGTCGGATTCGCGGTGGCCTATCTGTTCGTCTTTTCGGCGTTTCCGATCGTCTACAACGTAATCATGTCGTTGCAGTCTGTGGATCTGTTCAACCTCGCCTCGCTCGACCGGCCGTTTGTCGGCCTCAAGAACTATGAAGCCGTACTGAGTGACCCGCTGGCCTTGCCGATTTTCTGGAACACGGTCAAATTCGTAGTGCTGTCGATCGTTTTCCAGCTTTCGATCGGTTTCGGGCTGGCACTGTACTTTCGGCAGGACTTTCCCGGGGCGCAATATCTGCGGGGGCTGTTCCTGGCCGGCTGGATAATGCCGGCGCTCGTCGTCGGCGCGGTCTGGAAATGGATTCTCGCCGGGGATTTCGGCGTTCTGAACTACCTCATGACGTCGCTCGGCTTGATCGACGACCCCATTTACTGGCTATCCAATCCCAACTACGCCCTTTATTCCATCGTCATTGCCAATATCTGGCTGGGCATTCCCTTCAACATGATTCTTCTGTCGGTGGGGCTTGCGGCGATTCCCGACGACATCTACGAGGCTGCCAAACTCGACGGCGCCGGCGCCTTGCGGCGGTTTTGCTCGATCACCCTGCCGCTGATGCGCGCGCAGATCGGTGCCGTCACAGCGCTTGGCATCATCTTTACCCTGCAACAGTTCGACCTGATCGCGGCCCTGACGCAGGGCGGGCCGTCGAATGCCTCGAACGTCGCGCAGTACTGGTCCTGGCAGCTTTCCTTCCAGACCTACAATTTGTCGCAGGGCAGCGTGGTATCCGTGCTGATGATTCTGGTCGTCATCGGTGTGGCCTTGATTTACACGCGCTCGACGCGTCATGAGCACGTTGCGTGAGGGCGAACGTATGAAGCGCTATGTCCTGCTCGTCGTCGGTCTCACCTTTGCCGCGATCTATCTCTTTCCGCTTTACTGGATGTATGTCACGGCGCTGAAGAGCGGCGCGGAAATCTTCAAGAACCCGCCGGACTTCTGGCCCAGGGTGCCGCATCTCCACGTTGTATCGGTCTGGGAACAAACCCGGATGGGGCATTATCTTCTCAATTCGTTGCTCGTCGGGGGCGGGGTGACGGCACTGGTGGCGCTGATCGGCACGGGCTGCGCCTATGTGCTGGCACGCTATCGCAATATCTGGATCGACATTGCGCTGTTCGCGATTCTGATGATGCAAGTGCTGCCGTCGTCACTGATGGTCACACCCCTGTTCGTGGCCTTCAATCTGGTCGGCCTGCTCGAGTGGCCGCGGCTGTCGGTAATCCTCGCCCAGTCCGCCAAGATGCTGCCGCTCTACATCGTGCTCTGCCGCGCCACCTTCCTGCAGGTGCCGCGGGCGCTGGAGGATGCCTCGCTGGTCGATGGCACCTCTCGGATCGGCGCTTTTGTCCGCATCAATCTGCCGCTGGCGCGCAACGGCATCCTGGTGACCTCGGTTCTGGTGTTTTTGCAGTCCTTTGGCGAATACGTCTACGCGCGCTCGCTGATTTCGAAGGACCAGTACGAGACGGCGACGGTCGGGCTGATGAGCTTCATGGGGCCCAACGGCAGCGACTGGTCCGACATCATGACCTACGCCGCCATCTATGTAACGCCCATTCTCATCATCTTCATTCTTCTGCAGCGGCGCATCGTCAGCGGCCTGACCGCCGGTGCGCTGAAGTGAGTCCGGCCATGCAACAGATCGAAATCGACAAGCTGAACAAGCATTTCGGCGATTTCCATGCACTCCATGACATCGAGCTAGCGGTGCCGAAGGGCGCTTTCGTGGCGTTGGTGGGGCCCTCCGGATGTGGCAAGTCGACCCTGCTGCGCACCATCGCGGGCCTGGAAAAGGCGTCGTCGGGCGCGGTTCGCATTGCCGGCGATGACGTCACCCACCGCCCGCCACGGCGGCGCGACGTAGCGATGGTGTTTCAGTCCTATGCCCTTTATCCACATATGACGGTCGAAAGGAATATGAATTTTTCCATGCGTATCAGGCGGATGGAAAAGAGCCGAATCGAGGCGGCGACGCGCGAGGCGGCCGGTACACTGGGCCTCGAAGCCCTTCTCGGTCGCATGCCCCGGGCGCTTTCCGGAGGCCAGCGTCAGCGCGTGGCCATGGGCAGGGCGATCGTGCGCGATCCCAAGGTATTTCTGTTCGATGAACCGTTGTCCAATCTCGATGCCGCGCTCCGTGTCCGCATGCGTGGCGAGATCCGGAAACTGCATGAGCGGCTCGGTGCGACCTCGATCTATGTGACGCACGACCAGGTCGAGGCGATGACCATGGCCGATCATATCGTGGTGCTGCGAAGCGGCTGCATCGAGCAGCAGGGCCGGCCACTGGACCTTTACGACCGTCCGGCCAACCGCTTCGTCGGCAGCTTCATTGGCTCGCCGGCGATGAACTTCATTGCCGCGGTCAGCGGTCCCGATGGCCTGAGCGTGCGCCTGGATGGCCCGCGGACATTGCCGGTGGCGGCCGATGTGGAGGCCGGTCGCGATGTGCTCGTGGGGCTGCGGCCCGAGCAAATCTCTTTCGTGGAACGGCCGAACTGCATTGGCTTGCCGGCAACGGTCGACACCGTGGAGTCGACCGGCAGCATGACCTATGTCAACGCCACCGCCGGACCCGAAACCCTCGTCATCGCGCAGGCGGGCCGCCCGGCGGTGGAGCGCGGCGAGGACGTCATGCTTTATGTCGCACGCGAGGATGTTCGCCTGTTCGACGCGGCTTCCGAAAAGCGGCTGCCAGTGTGTCAGCCGGAAGCAGGCGAAGTCGCCAAGAAAAGTAAAAACCGGTTTGTCTGTCAGACCCCGCCCAAGGAGTGAGCTATGGACACCGAATCCGACACCCCCATCCGCTTCGGCATGGTCGGCGGCGGCGAGGGCGCCTTCATTGGCAAGGCCCATTGCCGCGCGGCGATGCTCGACCATCATTTCACGCTTTGTTGCGGCGCCCTGAGTCGGGACCCTGACAACAACCGCCGCTCCGGCGCGGCGCTGGGCTTGCCGGCCTCGCGTGTATACGACACCTGGGAGACGATGTTGGCGCGGGAGGCGGAGTTGCCCGCCGACCAGCGCGCCGCCGCCATCGTGATCGCGACCCCGAACCACCTGCACGTGCCGATTGCAAGTGCCGCCATCCAAAAGGGGTTTCATGTGATGTGCGAAAAGCCGGCCGGGGTCAGTCTGGACGAAACCATGGCGCTGGGCCGGCTGCTCGAGACCAGCGACCGGGTCTATGCGCTGACCTATACCTACAACGGCTATCCGATGGTGCATCAGGCCCGGGCGCTGGTCGCCGACGGCCGGATCGGCGCAGTGCGCAAGATACACGTTGAATACCCACAAGGCTGGCTGGCCGATGAGCCCGAAGCCCGGGGGGTCAAGCAGGCGGTCTGGCGGACCCAACCCTCGACTGCCGGGAAAAGTGGCTGCCTGGCCGATATCGGTACCCATGCGTTCAGCCTGGCCGAATTCATCACCGGTCATCGCGTTGCCGAAGTATGCGCAGCACTCGGTACGCATGGAGCACAGCGCTCGCTCGATGACGACGGCGACATACTCCTGCGCACCGAACAAGGTGCGACCGGGACGCTGATTGCGAGCCAGATCTGCGCAGGTGAAGAGAATGCACTGAAAATAAGAGTTTATGGCGATCTAGGAGGGATCGAATGGCGGCAAATGGTGCCATCGACGCTGCTGTACCGGCGCCGTGGCGAGCCGGCGCTTTTTTATCGCTCGGGGCTCGACCAGCCAGGCCTGTACCCGGCCGCACGCGAGAGAATCCGTCTGCCCGGCGGCCATCCGGAAGGTTATTTCGAGGCCATGGCCAACCTCTACGCGGATTTCGCCTCTGCGATCAGGGCAGGCCGGCGTGAAGTGCCCGGTTTGCTTGGCGGCGTCGAGGGCCGGCGGGGCATGGCCTTTATCGAGGCGGCCTTGACCAGCCACAGCCAAGGCAGCCAGTGGACCGCGCTCCGCCACGTCTAAAAACATCCAGTCGGAGGACCGACGATAATGGCACATGAAAACTATTCGGGAATGAAAGGGCCCGGCATTTTTCTCGCTCAGTTCCTCGCGGACCGGCCGCCGTTCGATGCGCTGGAGCGTATCGCCCGTTGGGCAGCATCTCACGGCTATGAGGGTATCCAGGTCCCCAGCGGGGACGAGCGCTGTATCGATCTGGAAAAGGCGGCCACCAGCCAGACTTATTGCGACGAACTGAAGGGCCAGTGCGAAGCTGCGGGTGTTACCATCACCGAGCTGTCAACGCACCTCCAGGGCCAGCTTGTCGCCGTGCCGGCGGGTGGCGATGCGCTGTTCGACAGCATTGCGCCCGCTCATGTGCATGGCGATGCCGAGGCCCGAACGCGTTGGGCCACGAGGCAGCTCGAGCTGACGGCCCAAGCCAGCCGCCGTCTTGGCCTGACCAAGTTGGCGACCTTCTCGGGCGGCTTGCTGTGGCCGTTCTTCTATCCCTTTCCGCAGCAACCCCAAGCACTCGTCGACGAGGCCTTCACGGAGCTCGCGCGGCGCTGGCGGCCGATACTGGATGTGTGTGATGCCGAGGGGGTGGACTTATGTTTCGAAATCCATCCGACCGAGGATCTGCACGACGGCGTGACGTTCGAGCGTTTTCTCGACAAGGTCGACGGTCATCCCCGGGCGCAGATCCTTTACGACCCCAGCCATTTCCTGCTGCAGCAAATGGATTACAGCGGCTTCATCGACTGCTATCACGAGCGTATCGGCATGTTCCACGTCAAGGACGCCGAATTTCGTCCGAGTCCGCGCAGCGGCGTCTACGGCGGCTATCAGCGCTGGGTAGACCGCCCCGGCCGGTTCCGTTCGCTGGGTGACGGACAAGTCGACTTTCGAAGCATTTTCAGCAAATTGACCCAGTATGGCTTCGACGGCTGGGCGGTGTTGGAATGGGAGTGCTGCATAAAGGACTCGGAACAGGGCGCCGCCGAAGGTGCGCGTTTCATACGCGACCACATGATCAGCCCGGCCACCACCACATTCGACGATTTCGCCGGCGACGACCAGGCGAGCGACGAACGCAACCGGGAAATCCTCGGGTTGAACTGAGCACGAACCGGGGCGCATCGATCCCGACGCGGCCGCGTTACTCTCTGGCGGAAAGTAACCGAGCGGGCGCTCCGGGCGTCTGGTAGTTGCTGCCGTATGCCCGATAAGGCACGGTCTCCCGCAGCAGAATGACTGCCGCAGGTCCGATCCGGAGGAGAGCTGCCAAGTTCGTGATCGCGCCGGTCAATCGCCCAGCACGCCCACGCGAAAGCGGCGGCCCTTGATCCCGGATTGCCGCAGCCGGTCACGCGCGGGTTTGGCCCGGGATCGTGCGACGGCGACATAGGCGCGCAGCGTGGTGATCTCGATCTTGCCGACTTCGTCGCCGGTCAATCCGCCTTCGCCGGTGAGCGCGCCGAGAATATCGCCCGGGCGTAGTTTGTCGCGCCGGCCGCCCTGGATGACCAATGTGGCCATCGGCGGCTCGACACGGGCCGAGCCGTCGTTGTCGGGCCAGCGCGACCAGTTCAGCCGAATGCCGGCGGCGACGGCGATGCGCTCGGCGCGCTCGCGTTCGCGCGGCGTGCAGAACGACACCGCCCGCCCCGATTCGCCGGCCCGGCCGGTGCGGCCGATACGATGCGTGTGGGTATCGATATCGCGGGCCAGGTCGACACTCACCACCAATGGCAGCGATGTAATATCCAGGCCGCGTGCGGCCACATCGGTGGCGACCAGCACGGCACAACTCTGGTTGGCGAAACGCAGCAGCACTTCGTCGCGCTCGCGCTGTTCGCGGTCGCCGTGCAACGCCAGCGCGGACACCCCGCGCTTGTTCAGATGCGCACAGACGCGATCGACATCGGCGCGCCGGTTGCAGAACACCAGGGCCTGGGAGAATGTCTTCTGGCGCCGCTTTGAATCGGCCAGAACCCGTTCCAGGGCGATCAGCTTGTCGGCATCATCGACAAGATGGAAGACCTGGGCGATGCGTAGCGGCGGGCTCTCGCCGCGGGTCGCGGTGATCTGCTTCGGGTTGCGCTGCAGCCGGCTCGAGATGTCGCGTATGGCCTCGGGCCAGGTCGCCGAGAAGAGCAGGGTCTGCCGTTGGCCGGGCAGGTAGCCGACGATGGCCTCGATATCCGCGATGAAGCCCATGTCGAGCATGCGATCGGCTTCATCGAGCACCAGGGTCTGCAAGGCACTCGTGTCCAGGCTCTCGCGCCGCAGGTGCGCCAGCACGCGGCCGGGCGTGCCGACGATGATATGCGGCGGCTGGCCGAGCGAATTGACCTGGGCGCGCATGGGGGCGCCGCCGCATAGCGTCATCAGTTTGACGTTCGGGATGGCGGCCGCGAATTGACGCAATGCCTGGCCGACCTGGTCCGCCAGTTCGCGCGTCGGGCACAGCACGAGCGCCTGGGTTCGGGCCAGGTCGACAACCAGCTTGTTGAGCAGTCCGAATCCGAAGGCGGCGGTCTTGCCGCTTCCGGTATCGGCCTGGCCCAGCACGTCGGCGCCATCGAGGATGGCGGGCAATGTCTGGGCCTGGATCGGGGTCGGGCGGGCAAAGCCGCGAGCCGAGGCGCTGTCGATCAGCTCCTGGCGCAGGGCGAGTTCGGTGAAGTCTTTCATGCGACATGATCGCACGGCGTGCGTGGCGCGGTGGTGTTCGAGTCGGCGCGCCGGGGCGTGGGCACGCCGGGCTTGTGGGGCTTCGGCCGGCTCA
Organism: Salinisphaera sp. RV14; assembly: GCF_052044135.1. Lineage (NCBI taxonomy): Bacteria > Pseudomonadati > Pseudomonadota > Gammaproteobacteria > Salinisphaerales > Salinisphaeraceae > Salinisphaera > Salinisphaera sp. RV14. The sequence goes on along the minus strand of NZ_JBQDYF010000015.1, from coordinate 74,032 downwards.
CGCGGGGCGGCGCGGATAGCGTACGATCTGCCCGCCGTCGGCCGGCGCGAAGGCGACGCCGCGCGATTTCCAGGCTTCGCTGCGCTGGTCGGTGGGTGTGATGGTGTGCTCGGTCAACAGGGTGCGAAGCACGATCTGCAGTTCCATGTGTGCGAATGCGGCGCCGATGCACCGGCGCGCGCCACCGCCGAACGGGATCAGTTCGTAGGGATCGGGGCGTTGGTCGATAAAGCGCTCGGGGCGGAAGCGGTGCGGCGCGTCGAACAGGCGCGGGTCGGTCTGGACCAGTGAAATGCCGATCATGATGTGCATGCCGCGCGGCACGCGCCAGCGACCGATGGCGTAGCCGTCGGCGAGCACCTTGCGGAAGGTCATCGCGATCACCGGACGCGTGCGCTGCACTTCGTTGATGAAGGCGTTCAGAAGCGCGTCGTCGCCGTCGTCGACGGCCGTGACCAGTTTCGCCATGAACGCGGGATGACGACGCAGTCGTTCGACAGCCCAGGCGAGCGTTGTGGCGGTGGTCTCGTGGCCAGCGGTGAGCAGGGTAATGAGTTCGTCGGCGATCTCGCCGTCGCTCATGGGCGTGCCGTCGTCGTAGGTCGCGCCCATGAGCATGGCCAGGATGTCGCTGCGCCGCTCGCGGGTCGCGTCCGCCCGGGCGCGGGCGATCAGCCGGCCGATGATCGCATCGTATTCGGCCCGCATGCGGTTGAACCGGCCCCAGGGGGCGAGGCCGAACAGGTCCCATCGGGGCATCGGTGTGGCCGCCAGGACCGAACCGAGCTTGACCATGCGCGGCAGCAGGCCCCGCAAGGTGTTCAGGTCCTCGCCTTCGGCCCCGAAGACCGTGCGCAGGATGATGTTGAGCGTGATCGCGTTCATGGCCGGCAGGCTGGCCACGGGTTGGCCGGCCGGCCAGGCGGCCATGCCGGCGCGCGCTTCGGCGGCCATCAAGACGCGATATTCGGCCAGACGACTGCCGTGGAAGGCCGGGGTGAGCAGTTTGCGCTGCGCCCGATGCGATTCGCCGGCGCGGGCGAATAGCGACCCCGAGCCCATGACGCGACCGAGATTAGGTTCCATGTTGCCGAGATCGGCTGGATCGGCCTTGAGTATCTGGCGCACTTCGCCCGGTTCGCTGATGACTAGACATTGGCCGAACAACGGCAGCTTGAGCGTGAAATCCGGCCCGTACTGGGCGCGGCGCTGATCGAGCGACATCGACTGGCTGCGATCGAGCCGAGCCCGCAGCATTCGCAGCAGGAAAGGGGCCTTCGGGCCGTCCGGCAACACATAAGCAGCGGCCAGGGGATCGATCTCGCTGGCGGCTGAGTCGCGACGCATGCAACGTCTCCCGGTCGAGCGTGGTTCGAAATTACGCCGGCTGTGCGCACAAAGCAATCAGTGGTGAATGTAAAGGTTGAGGATGCATTCGGTCGTCAAATCCGTGGTGCCGGTGTTGGACGGTGGCCGCCCCGGCGGCGAAAACGGCACAGGCCACGTCGGCTCTCAGCCCCGTGACCTGTGGTTTGCGTCGCTCTATGGGAATGGGCGCTACGGCATCAGCACCTTGTTGATGACGTGGACCACGCCGTTCGACTGGGTCACATCGGCCTGGGTGACGGTCGCCGTGTTGCCGTGGGCATCGGTCACCATGAGGTTGCCGTTTTGCATGCTGAAGGTGAGCGGCTCGCCTTCCACGGTTTTCATTTCCAGCATCGCCTGGTCGCCGTTGGCGGCGATCATGTGCATCAGCGACGTCGAATCATAGTCACCGCTGATCACGTGGTAGGTGAGTATTTTTTGCAGCCGGGCCTTGTTGGCAGGTTTGAGCAGGGTCGCAACGGTGCCGTCCGGCAAGGCGTCGAAGGCCGAATTGGTGGGCGCGAATACGGTAAACGGGCCCGGTCCCGAAAGCGTACCGGCCAGGCCGGCGGCCTTGACCGCGGCAACCAGGGTGGTCAGATTCGCCGCCTGTGACGCGTTTTGTACGATGGTCTTCGATGCATACATCGGCGCGCCGCCCACCATGGGCGGCTGGTCTTGCATGCCACTGGCGGTTGCAACGCCCGCGCCGAAGGCGAACAGGCTGCAACCGAGCAGAGTGGAAACAACCGCCGTGCCGATTCTTCTGGGTATTGTGTTCATCAATCGCTCTCCTGAGCATAGGGCGGCCAAACAGCCGCTCACGGCTTAGATAGACACAAGCGACTGTTTCGGATGCGGCAGGCCGTGAAATCGTTGGGCCGATGCGGCAGTCGCCGGGTCGGGGTCGTCGTTAAAAAAGATGAAATAACCGCGCCATACGATGTGCATCGAATGCAGGCCCTGGCTTGCCGCGTTTTGTTGTTTGGGCGGGCCTCGGGGTGTCGTGTGACGGTGGCGACTGCAGGCCGCAACTATTTCGTTCGTCCGCTCGCGAATTGGCATACACTCAACACGAGCTGCCGGCGGTGGCGTCCACGATTGCGAGTTGCGCATCCGACGGCCACGGGCCGCGTTCGAGAAGACGGCCCGGCGGGCCTTGGAGGCGCCGGGCGCGCCCGGGCAGCATCGACGACAAGGCATTTGCCATTACCAGAATGAACAGGCAGGAGCGTGTGTCATGAGCAAGGGAATGGATCGAAAGAAACTGGACAAGAAGAAACCGACGCGGACCCTGAAGGAGAAACGCGCCGCCAAGGCCGCAAAGACCGAACAGAAGCGTTTTATCTGATCGATCGGTTCGGCGTCGGGGCCGGTAAGGCTCGGCATGATGGGCCTTGCCGGCTCCGCGCGCCCCGCGCATCAGATCGGGATTGTCGGCAGGGCCGCATGGTGTAGGTGCCTCAGGATGCGCCTCACCAGCGTGTGGGCCGGCGTGGTTCGATCCGATGGGGGCCCGTCATGAGATGGAAGGGTGTACATCACGTCGAGTTCTCGGTTCTTCGCTATGAGGAATCGATTGCGTTCTTCGACCGAATGTTCGGCTGGCTCGGCTATCGCAGCTTCTGGACGCTGGATATCGGTTATCGGTCCACGTATTACATGGCCCGTTTCCCGTTCTTCCACAGCTATATCGGAATCCAGCCGGCCTCGGGCGGCGCCCCGTTGAGTTCAAGGCATCACGCGCCGGGGATTCATCACGTCGCCCTCTGGGCGAGAAACCGGCGCGAAGTGGACGCCTTCCACGAGGGTTTCCTGTTGCGCAACCGCGTCGAGGTGACCGATCCGCCCGCCGAGTATTCGGCATACACGCCCGGCTACTATGCGGTTTTCTTCGACGACCCGATCAGCGGCATACATTTCGAGCTGTGCCACACGCCGTTGCTGCCGTCGGTTGCGGCGGTCAGACGCTGGTTTCGTGCGTTGAAGGTGGAATGGAAACAGCATCCGGAATGGCACCGCCCGCCCTGGTCACAGGCGATGCGCCCATTGCCGTCGAAAAAGGACCAGGGCTGACCCGGCCGCGGGTGCCGTGTCGCGTCGGATTCTGCGATCCCGGCGCGATGCTTGGAAACGCGATCGCGGCCGGTCCCCGGGGCGGTTGCCCGGTGACGGCTCAGAGGCAAAGCGCATCACGGCTGATTGGGTCGAGCGCGGCGGGCTCGGTTGCCGTGTGTTGCCGAACGATCAGGACCGAACGAGCGCTGTGCCGAACCACCTGGGCCGCCGTGCTGCCGAGCAGCACGTCCCAATGGCCGGGGTTGTGCGAGGCCATGATGATCATGTCGGCATTGAAATGGTCCGCGCGCTGCACGATCGTGCGCGCGATGGGGCCGATGCGAGCTTCGATTTCCCATGTCACGGCCTCATCGAGCCATGTCCCGGCCACGCGCTCGAGCTGGTCACAGGCGAGGCTGCCGATATCGTTCAGTTGGTCGAGGCCGACGAACGGCAGCACCCCGGCCGTGATTTCGGGAATGACGGTGAGTAGGATGACGTGGGTCGGCTTCGAGTCCGCGATGCGCTCCACGGCAGCGAAGATGCTCTTGAAAGTGGACGCCTGATTGAGATCGAGCGGTACGAGCAGGGTTTGTTGCATGGCGACGGCTCCAACGATCCGGGCTTCCAGTTTCGCCGCGCGCGGATGCCGCCGGGTTGACGTGGGTCAACCCGGCAACGGATGGAAGCGCCGGGCCGGGTGGCTGGATGGCGCCGGCATCTGCCGCAAAACCTGCCGCTCGGATGGCTATACTAAAGCCTGATTTTCTGAACGTGAGGCGTTATGCCCGAGGCCCTGGACCGAGACGTGCTGGTGGTCGGCGGTGGCGCCACCGGGCTTGCAGCAGCGTGGTCGTTGGCCAAGGCCGGTCGAGAAGTCGCGCTGCTGGAAGCCTCGGACCGGGTCGGCGGTGCCCTGCGCAGCGAGCGCATGGGCGAATGGCAGATCGAGCACGGCCCGAACACCGTGATCATGAAGCCGCCGCTGTATGCCCTGATCCGCGAGCTGTCGCTGCTGGGCGAGGCCCAGCCCGCGAACCCGAATAGCCGCAAGCGCTTCGTCGCACTCGACGGACAGCCGGTGGCACTGCCGACGCGGATCTGGAACGCGCCGGGCAACCCGCTGATTGGCTGGCGCGGCTGGGGCGGTCTGCTGCGCGAGCCGTTCGTCGGGCGTGGCCCCTCGGATGACGAAAGCCTGGCGACGTTCGTGACGCGCCGGCTGGGAACCCGGGTGCTCGAGCGTCTGGTCGATCCGTTCGTGTCGGGCGTCTACGCCGGCGACCCGCAACGCTTGTCGGCCGCGGCCGCCATGCCGCGGCTGGTGGAACTCGAGCGCGCGCACGGCTCGTTGATTCGCGGCGGACTGTCACGGCTGTTGACCTCGAACCGCGAGCCGGCATCGATGCCGCGTGAATGGCGGGGCAAGTTGCTGAGTTTCCCGCAGGGGCTGCAACGGCTCGCCGATCGGCTGGCCGAGGTCATCGCCACGCGTCCCAATGCCACGCTGGCCTGCAATTGCCGGGCCCAGCGCGTCGCGCGCGAGGGGGCATACTGGGTAGTTCTGGATGATGCCGGCCGTCGCTGGCGGGCGCCCGAGCTCGTGTTGGCGGTTCCCGCTCATGTCGCCGCACGTCTGCTGGCGTCGCTGGACCCGGCGCTGGCCAGGCCGTTGGCGGCTATCGTCTATTCGCCGGTGAATATCGTATCGCTCGGATTTCGGCGCGCCGACATCGCGCATCCGCTCGACGGTTTCGGGCTGCTGATCCCGCATCTCGAACAACGCCAGACGCTGGGTGTGTTGTTTCCATCGTCGTTGTTCCCGAACCGCGCGCCCCCGGGGCACCATCTGCTCAGCGTGTTTCTGGGCGGGCGCCGTTCGTCCGGGATCACGGACACGGACGATGCCACGCATATTGGCCAGGTGATCGCCGATCTGAGCGATCTGCTGGGGATCCGCGGTGCGCCCATCTGGCAGCGCGTCGTGCGTTGGCCGCAGGCGATTCCACAGTACGAGATCGGCCACCTCGACCGCCTGGCTGCCATCGACGCCGCTGTGGCCCATCACCCTGGGCTATCGCTCGCCGGCAACTGGCGCGATGGCATCGCCGTGGGCGATTGTCTGGACAACGGCCGGCGTGTCGGAGAGCGCGTCGCTGCACGTACCGGCCCGTCTTCCTGAAAGCGGGTTCGATATGCCGCGTTTCGCCGCCAATCTCAGCTTCATGTTCAACGAAGTCGACTTCATCGCGCGCTTTGAGCGCGCTGCCCGGGCGGGTTTCGCGGCTGTGGAGTTTCTGTTTCCCTATGTCCACGACGCCGACGAGATCGCCCGCCAGCTCGCTGCGCACGATCTCGAGCTGGTGCTGTTCAATGCCCCGCCGGGGGATTGGCAGGCCGGCGAGCGCGGCCTTGCTGCATTGCCCGGACGCCAGGCCGAGTTTCGAGCAGGGATCGAAGACGCGCTGATTCATGCCGAGCGGCTGCACTGCCCGCGGGTGCACGTCATGGCCGGCAACATGACCGCGCCGGCGGATTTCGATGCCATGCACGAGACGTTTCTCGACAACCTCGCGCATACGGCGCGCCGGTTTGCCGAGTACGGCATCACCGCGCTCATCGAGCCGATCAACAGGCGCGACATGCCGGCGTACTTCCTCAGCCGGCAGGCGGCCGCGCATGCGATCGTGCATGAGCTCGGCGCGACGAATGTGGCGGTGCAGATGGATTTCTATCATGCCCAGATCATGGACGGCGATGTCTGGCGCACCTTCCGGGCCGGCCGGGATCGCATCGGCCATATCCAGATCGCGGGCGTGCCCGAGCGGCACGAACCCGACGACGGCGAACTCAACTACCCGTGGTTGTTCGAGCGGCTCGACGCGGCGGGTTACTCTGGCTGGATCGGCTGTGAATACATCCCGCGCGATGACACGCAAGCCGGGCTGGCATGGTTTACGCCCTGGCGCCGGGGCTGAAAGACCGCAACGGCCGGAAACGGCGGCGCCTGCTGCGGACGGCGACAAGATGGGCACAGGCGCGGGCCGCGGTGAAACGGCAACATGCCGCAGCGGTGTTGACAGCCGAGCGGCGGCGCCGTAGCTTCTGACTCCGTTGTTATCGGAAGCCGGCTCGACCGCACAGTCATGCTGTTCAATGTCATCAACGTACGCATCGTAGGCGCCCTGGTGGTACTCGTATCCACCGGGGGTTTTGGCGTGCGTGAGGCGATGAGATAGACCGACATCCGATCACCCAGCACTTCGAAGCCCCCGGCACCGCAAGGTTCCGGGGGTTTTTTTTGGCCGGTCGACCGGCAAGACGATCAATGGCAGACAGGCGATGAACGCGGCACAACAAATCCTGGAAATCTTCGAGGCGCACGGCATCGATACCGTGTTCGGTTATCCCGGCGGTTGCATCATGCCGCTGTACGACGCGCTGGTGGACAGCGCCAGGGTCACCCATGTGCTGTGCCGGCACGAACAGGGCTGTGCGCTCGCCGCCGATGGCTATGCCCGATCCAGCGGCCGGGTCGGCGTGGCCATTGCCACCTCGGGCCCGGGCGCGACTAACCTGATCACCGGCGTCGCCAACGCGCACCGCGATTCGGTGCCGATGGTGGTGATCACCGGGCAGACGCCCTCGACCCTGATCGGCACGGATGCCTTCCAGGAAGTCGATGTGCTCGGCATGACGCTGGATATCGTCAAGCACAGTGCGCTCGTGACCCGGTCCGAAGACGTCGGCCCGGCCATCGACCAGGCGCTGCGGCTGGCGGCCAACGGCCGGCCGGGGCCGGTCTGGATCGATATCCCGAAGGAGGTGCTGCAGGGTGAGGTGACGGTCGCGGCGCGCATCGCGGCCGCCGAGCCCCGGCGTGCGCCGGCCCGCGGCGCGTCGGACGCGGAACTCGCGTCCATCCTCGATCTGTTGCGCCGGGCGCGGCGACCGTTGCTCTACAGCGGGGGCGGCGTGAGCCGGGGCGGCGCCGAGGCGGCATTCCGGGATTTTGTGGCGGCCTCGGGCCTGCCGCATGTGCACAGCCTCAACGGCATCGGCAACGCCGGACGCGCGCCCGCCGAGGATCTGGGCATGCTCGGCATGCATGGTTCGAAGGCGGCCAATCAGGCGGTCGATGCCTGCGATCTGCTGTTGGTGGTGGGCGCGCGGCTCGATGACCGGGCCACCGGGCGCCTGGACGGTTTTGCGCCGAATGCACGGCTGATCCATCTCGATATCGACGCCGCCGAGCTGAACAAGTTGCGCGGCGCCGAGTTTGCCCTGCGCGGCGAACTCGGCCCCATGTTGTCGGGTCTGGCCGCGGTACTGGCCGCGCGCCCGCTGGCGATCGCGGCCTGGCGGCGCCAGTGCCGGGATTGGCGCGCGCGCGATGGTTTCAAGGCCACGAGTCCCGTCGATCCGGCGGCGCCGGTCGCGGGCCCGGCGTTCGTGCGGGCGCTGTCGGCGGCTGCCCCCGCCGACGCCATTGTCGCCTGTGACGTGGGCCAGCATCAGATGTGGGTGGCCCAGCATTTCGTCTTCGATGCGCCGCGCAATCATCTGAGCAGCGGCGGCCTGGGCACGATGGGCTACGGCCTGCCGGCGGCGATCGGCGCCCAGTTCGCGTATCCGGCGCGCACGGTCATCAACGTCGCCGGCGATGGCTCGTTCATGATGAACGTCCAGGAACTGGCCACGATTCGCCGGCATCGTCTGCCGGTGAAGATTGTGCTCGCCGACAATGCCTGTCTGGGGCTGGTGCGCCAGCAGCAGGAGCTGTTCTACGCCAACCGCGAAAGCCAGATCGATCTGGACGATAATCCGGACTTCGCCGCACTCGCGGCCGCCTTCGATATCCCGACGCATCGGGTGACCTGCTGGGGCGAGATCGAATCCGGCCTGCGGGCCCTGTTCGCCGCCCCCGGTGCGGCCTTGTTGCACGTCGCGATCGACCGCGCGGACAACGTGTGGCCGACCGTCGCGCCCGGGCGCCCCAACCGCGAGATGCTGCACGCCGCATCGTCGTCCCCCCAACCGCTGACCGCTGCCAGGCGGTCGATTGCCGAGGCCTGAGCCATGTCCTGTAATCATAGTGCCGAGCATCATCGCTTCACCTGCTGCCTGTATTTCGAGCCGGCCGGCCTGGAGCGCCTGCTGCAGGTCGTGCGTCGCCGCGGGTTCGTGGTCGAGCGCATGCACGCCGAACACGATGCCGAGGGCTTGCATGTGGATTTGACGGTTTCCGGCAACCGCTCGCCGGAAACGCTGCGGGCGCAGATCGACCGGATTCATACCGTGCGCTCGGTGCAGCGACCGCTGGAGCCGCGTTTCATCGCCGGCGAAATGACAGCGCCGGCGGCGGGGCTGCGGCCGGCCGTCTGAGCCGACCGCCTGCCGGATAGGGATTCGCCGGGCGCTGTTGTAAGCTGGGCGTAACACGTCGTCGCCACGGCCCGCAGCCTTGCACGGTGTGGCAAACGGACCTGCGGCTGGCTGACGGGGGAAAACGGGGATGAGCCTGGCAACGGACGCGCGTCGGACCACGGCGCATGCGGCGTTCTGGATGATGACGCGGCGGGTCACGATTCTGGCGGCCGGCGTCGATATCGTGTTCTTCGGCTTTTTTCTGTGGGCCGGCTCGCCGTTACTGGCGTGGCTGAACGTGCTGAGCGTCGGTCTCTACGCCGCGGCCAATCGCCTGCTGGTGTGGCGCCGGAATCGCGTCGCGCTGGTACTGATCTGGCTGGAGGTGGTCGGTCATGCCGTGATCGGCACCCTGTGGGTCGGCTGGGAGGCCGGCTTCAATTACTACCTGTTGATGTTCATTCCGGCGATCATGGTCAGCGGCGACTGGCCCCGGGTCGGCGTGCCCCTGGGCATGCTGTTTCTGACCTACCTCGGGTTGCATGCGGCTTCCAGCGAGCTCGGTCCGCTCGCGCCGATCGATAACACGGCGCTTGTGCTGCTGAATGTCTTCAATATATTCATTTTCTTCACGATGGCGAGTTACACCGCGCGTTTCTATTATCTGCTGGTGCGCCGCACCGAAGGGCGCCTGCGCGAGCATGCCAGGCGCGACGCGCTGACCGGTTTATTCAACCGACGCCATCTGATCGAACTCGCCGATGGCGAGATGGCGCGCGCCCGGCGCGACGATACGCCGTTATCACTGGCGCTCGTCGACATCGATCATTTCAAGCAGATCAACGACGGGCTCGGGCACGACGTCGGCGACCGGGTGCTGGTTCACGTCAGCGCGCTGTTTCTGGCGTGTTGCCGCGCCTCGGATACCGTGGCCCGCTGGGGCGGCGAGGAATTTCTCTTTCTGTTGCCGAACACCGATGCCGACGCGGCGTTCCACTTCGCCGAACGCGTACGCCGGGCCGTGGCCGGCCAGCCGTTGACATCGGAGCACACGGACGTGGCTTGTACCGTCTCGCTCGGTGTCACCACGCTGGCCCCCGGGGAGACGCTGGAAGACGCAATCGCCCGGGCGGACCAAGCGTTGTATGGCAGCAAGTCGGCCGGGCGCGACCGGGTGACGCGGGCCGGTACCGCGCCCGCGATCACCGATTGGGACGGGCGGGCGGCCTGCTGAATATCCGTCTCGCACCCGCCGTGATGCGTGATTCCTCGCGCACTCGTGTGCGGCCGGGCCGAACGTGCCAGACCCGGCCAGGGGCGACGAAGGTCGCGGAAACCGTGGCACTGATATAGTGCGCGCCTTGTGTGCCCTGCGGCGCGCCGATGTAACGAAATAGTGCGATGAAACAGTCACAGCGCCAGGCGTTTCGCGAACTCGCCGCCGACACCCAAGGTATCGATATCGAGGCCTACGCCCGGTTCGACAAGGACCCGCTCGAGCCCATCATTGGGCTCGGCCGGGCCGATGCCCGGATCGGTTTTTTCGGCCGCGACCCGGGGCGAGACGAGATCAAGCACGGCGAGCCCTTCATCGGCGCCGGCGGGCAACTCGTGCGCAAGACGATCTACCGGCATCTGTACGCCGAAGACATGCCGGATTTCGAGGCGTCGCGGGAACTGGGGCGGTTGTTTTTCTGGATCAACACGGTGCCGTACAAGCCGGTGGGCAACAAGGCCTGGTCGATGAAGGTCAAGCGCCGCTTCCAGCCGCTGATGAACACGTTGCTGATCGAGCAGTGGCAGGGGCGTTCGCTGATCACGCTCGGGCGCGAGGCCTTTCTCTGGTTCGGCATCGGTCAGCCGAAGGACCAGCGCCGGCGTATCGAGGCCTTCTGGCAGCGCGAGGATCGTTTCGAGTCGTCCATCGACGTGGCTCTGGCGACGGCAACAGGCGCCTCCCAGACCTTCACCATCCATCCGCTGCCGCACCCCTCACCGTTGAATGCGACCTGGTACAAACGTTTCCCCGACCTGCTGCGCGGCCGGTTGGGCGCGCTCGATGCGCGTCCGGGGCGGCTGACGCTCGACGCCCACGACTGAAGCCGAGCGCTCCCCCGGGGCCGGTACGCTCCGGACATAACGGCTCTCGAAGGCGCGCCGCCCGGGCCGTCATCGCGCCCGGTCAGGCGTCGTCGCGATCGTGCGGGATGGCGCGCCAGTGGCCGTCGTCGCTGTGTTCGAGCAGCAGATCGCGGGTAACGGTATCACTGCCGTTGGGCGTGACTAGGTCGTAGCGCACGCGCATGTCGTAGTCGCCGTCGTCCAGCCGCTGCTGTTTCAGCACGGTGACATGTTTCACCTGCACCTGTGTTGGATCGGGCGAGCCGAGGGCGCGCAGCAGACGAATGGCGGAATCGCCGCCGAGCGTATTCGCGAGCGAATCCACCTGCGACAGATCGGCACGGACGTTGCTCTGGATTGCGGCCTGCAGGGCATCGTGGCTTGGGCCGCGAGCGCAGCCCGCGAGCAGGGCGACGAGCATGGCAAGGATAAAACGACGCGCCAACATCGGAACTCCGCATCGGGGGATGTCTCGCGATGTTGAGCGCGTCTGTCTGCACGCCGCATGAACCGGCGCGGGCCGGAATATTCAGGTGGCCGCTTTGCCGGCGGGCGCGGGCATGAAGGCCGACAACGAACGGCGCTGGCGCCCGCGGGCATCGAAGTTGTCAGGGGCCAGCCAGGCCGTGAGCGCAGCGTCGATGGCCGGCCATTCGCGGTCGATGACCGAAAACCAGGCGGTATCACGGCTGCGGCCGTTGTAAACCACGGCTTGCCGGAAGACACCCTCGAACTGAAATCCGAGCCGCTCGGCCGCACGCCGGGACGGCGCGTTCAGCGCATCGCACTTCCATTCGTAGCGGCGGTAGCCGAGTTCGAAGGCTCGCCGCATCATCAACACCATCGCCTCGGTGGCGGCCGGGGTACGTCGCAGCCGCTGCGTGAAATGCAGATGCCCCACCTCGATCACGCCGTTGGCCGGGTCGATGCGCAAATAGCTCGCGACGCCGACCGGTCGTTCGCTTTGGATATCGATGATCGCGAAGAACAAGGGGTCGTTGCCGGCAGCCATCCGGGCGACCCAGTCGCGATAGTCGGCGGCGCAGGTGAACGGCCCATAGCCCAGATAGGTCCAGCCGGCGGGGTCGTCGTCCTCGGCAATCCGGGCGTAGAGGGCGTCGGCGTGCCGCGCCAGCGATAGGGCTTCCAGACGACAGAAGCGCCCGATCATGGCCTCGCGCGACGGCGCCGCTGGCGGCTGCCAGTCGGGCAGGGCGGGGCCGATCGGCTGGCCGTGGCGATTGATGGTGGCGGACATGACATCAAGCGATGGGATTGACGCAGCCAGTCTGTACGACGACTGGTCCCGGCGTAAGATCCAATAATGACGCGTTCGGTAGCGCCAGTGAATCAGACCGTGGGCTGCGCAGCGTGGGTCGTGAATGGTCTGCGCCTGGCTCTTGACCGGCGATCGGCCGCCAGTCAGGCGTTCAGTGCCGCTGTGATCGCCGGCCATTCGCGATCGATGATTGAAAACCAGGCGGTATTACGGCTGCGCCCGTCGTAGACGACCGCCCGGCGTAACACGGCTTCGAACTGGCATCCCGCCCGCTCGTCAGCGCGCCTTGACGGGCATGCAGGCACCGTATTTCCGTTCGTAACGGCAATAACCGCGTTCGAATGCTCGCCGCATCATGACGGCCTCGGTCGCGGCCGGCGTGCGCCGCAGCCGGTGGGTGAAATGCAGATGCCCGACCTCGATCACGCCGTTGGCTGGGTCGATGCGCAGATAGCTGGCCACGCCGGGCGGTCAACTGCAGCGAATCTTTAGATTCCTGATCCCCTCGGTCGCAGATCCCACTGGTACATGATGAAGTCGCTGGGACCGGACGTATAGCGGTCATAAAGCCCTCGCCCGCGTTCGTTGTAATACTGTGTGACCCAACGTACGACAGGCCAATCACGCTCGGCCGCTATCGACCCGAGCCGGTCGAATAATGCGTCTGCCGCACCGCTGCCTCTTGCCTCGGGTAAAACGAACATATCATCGGCAAACCCCATGTCACGGCCACTTAGAGGGCGCGGGCAAGAACGGAAATGGAGTAGCCCGACCGCGCGCTCATCCGAGTTCCGAACCAGCAGACCTTCCAGGACGTGCTCTGGATCGCGCAGCCATCCCCAAACACTGTCAGCGATCGCATCAGTCATATCCGTCTTATAGAAGGCTGCGTAGCCATCGAACAACGGGCGCCATTCGGATTTATCCTTATCCGACAACAGGTGCGTTGTAAATTTCGTCATAGTCGAGTGGCTCCTTCAAATATATGACGCATCGGCGTAACGGGCCGGCGAGAGCGGTTCGAGGCAACCGAAGCGGCCGGTCATTGCTTCGCGTGACGGCGCCTGCGGGGGTTCCAGTTCGGCAGGGCGGAGCCGGAGGCATGGCATCGAGCGCCGGGAATATGACGTGCCCAGTCTGTAACGTGATTGGTTCCAGCGTAAGATCCGATCATGGCCACTTCGATGGAACCAGTGAAACCCGCGGTCGACGCCCGGGCATGGGTGGTGGACGGGCTACGCCGGGTACTCAGCCAGCGCCATCCGGAGACTACGCTCGCGCGTTGTCTCTACGATGCTCTGCGCGGGTGGATTCAGTCGGGCGAACTGGCGGTGGGGGCCCGCCTGCCGTCGTCGCGTGTTCTGGCCGGAGAGCTCGGCATCGGCCGCAATACGGCGCTGGCCGCTCTCGATCATCTGAGCGCCGAGGGTTTCGTCGTCGCCCGGCCGGGCGCAGGGTTGTATGTGGCCGATACCCGCTTCGAGCGGCCGGCCGATAGCGGCGCTGCGACGGCGACCCGCGCGGCGGGGTTGTCGGAACGCGGGCGCGCCTTGCTGGCATGGTCCAATCCTTCGTCGGGGGCATCGCATGGGGCTTTCATGCCGGGCGTACCGGCGCTGGATGCGTTCCCCTGGGGCCCGTGGCAACGACTGCTGCGGCGACACCGGAGCCGCCAGCGCGGGCGGTGGCTGGACTACGGCGCCGAGGGCGGCCATCCGGCGCTCAAGGCGGCGGTCGCGGATTACGTCAATATTGTGCGCAACGTGCGCTGTCGGGCCGACCAGATTCTGATCACGCACGGCGCCCAACATGCCTTCGACCTGGTCGCGCGCATGCTGGCCGATCCGGGCGATGTGGCGTGGGTGGAGGAGCCCGGCTATGCCGGCGCCCGGGCCGCCTTTGCCGCGGGCGGGTTGTCGCTGGCGCCGCTGCCGGTCGATGGCGACGGGCTGGACCCGGCGGCCGGAGCGAGCGACCCCAGGCTGATGCACCTGACCCCGTCGAAGGTGTCCTATCATGGGTATTTTGTCGCATTCAGCGAGGCGGCGCGCGTTCGTGGCAAGGCGCGACGCGCCGGCCAGGGCATCCCCCTGGCCAAGCGGCGCAACGCCGTCCACGGGCGCGCGCCGCCTCGCCCCACACCCGATATTCCGAAGGGAACGCCTGTGCGCGCCCATCACCGCGTTGCGCTCCTTTGCCATAGGCACACTATGGCGCAGTCGCGCGTCTTGTGCTGCGCGCGCGCAGGCGTTCTGAATACGGCAAAATACCCATGACAGGGCACTAGTTCCCGATGGGCGCGACGCTGTCGATGGCACGCCGGCTCGCGCTGATCGACCGGGCGCGTCGGCGCGATGCCTGGATCATCGAGGACGATTACGACAGCGAGTTCCGTTATGCCTCGGCGCCGCTGTCGGCCATGCAGGGGCTGGCCGCGCGGGCCGACGGCGAGGGGCCGGTGCTTTATGTCGGCACGTTCAGCAAGACGATGTATCCCGGCCTGCGGCTCGGCTACGTCGTCCTGCCGCCGGCGCTGGTGGGGCCGATGCGCCGGGCCAACGTCCGCCAGTTCCGCGAGGGCGATTATGTCCTGCAGGCCGCGCTGGCCGAGTTCATGCACGGCGGCGGTTATGCCCGGCACGTGGCCCGCATGCGCCGGCTGTATGCGCGGCGCCAGCAGTGTTTGCGCGATGTACTCGGCACCGGCACCCGGCTGATCGGCGGGGCGGCGGGCCTGCATGTGGTGCTGCCGCTGGATACGCGCGATGGGGAGCGCCGGCTGGTCGCCGCGGCCGCCGAGCGCGGCATCGCGCTCGCGCCGCTGTCGGGGTATTTCATGCGCCCGCGGGGCCAGCCCGGCCTGGTGCTGGGCTACGCCAATGCGACCGAAGCCGGTATCGAGCGCGCCGGCGGCTGGCTTGCGCGGCGGTTGCGGCGCCTAAGGTAGATGGATGCGCAGCCGGCCGTCGCTCTGCACCTGCGACGACACGCCGCGGTAATCACGGATGCTCGGATGCCCGGTATCCCGCGCTGCCGAATGCAGTGCCGTAATCACCACCACCGCGGCGCCGACGGCTTCGGCGGCCTGCACGCCGGCGATGGCGTCCTCGAAGATCAGGCAACGGTCAGCGCTCACGCCCAGGCGTTCGGCGCCGAGCCGGAAGGCGTCTGGCGCCGGCTTGCCGCGGGTCACGTCGTCGCCGGCGACCAGGGTATCGGGTTGCGGCAGGCCGGCGGCCTCGATACGGCGCTCGGCCAGGCGGCGCGACGCCGAGGTGACGATCGCCCAGCGGTCGCGCGGCAGCCCGCCCAGGAAGTCGGCCGCGCCGGTGATGGGCTCGATCCCCGCCACATCCGCGATTTCGGCCTCGAGTATGGCTTCGGCCTCGGCCTGTGGGTCGATATCCGTCAGGCCGCTGTCGCGTACGCTGTCGATCGCCCGCTTGCCGTGAATGGTGGGCAAAAAGGCGGCGACATCCAGTCCGTGGCGGTTGGCCCATTGGGTCCAGACACGCTCGGCGGCGGCGATCGAGGTCAGAACGGTGCCGTCCATGTCGAACAGCAGGGCATCGAAGGCGGGGTGCGCGGTGCTCGGATGGGCCATCGGGGTGCAGAACCTGGAAACGAAGCGGCCAAGCCTACCTTGAGACGGCGTACTTGTCCCGTGCCGTTCGTCCGGCGCCGGGTATCGTTGTAACCGCGTCTGCGTATACTGGCGGTGACGGTCCGGTGCCCGATGCACAGGGGCGATGGTGATCAACACGGAGGGAAAACGTGGCCGGACACGACGTGCGTTGGGGCGAGATGATCCACGGCGCACGCATTTTTCTGACGACGACGCATGGTGCGATCTACCTGGCGGCCAAGCGCGCCGATTTTTCCGAATTCACCCGGGGCACGCTGCTCGTCACGGCGCTGTTTATGATCACGGCCATCGCCTGGGACTTCGCGATCGACCCGGTGAACGCGCGGCGGGTAATCTGGTTGCGGTGTCTGGAGTCGGCCCTGGTCCTGCTGTGGGCGCTGGCGAGCTGGCGCAATGTGCATGCGCCCATGGCACGGGCGCTCGCCATCCTGGGCCCGCTGGGCGTCGAGGCAACATTCGTTCATGTTCTCGGCGTCCTCGATCAGGGCGCGTCCTTCGGCATGGGCGGGTTCCTGTACTTCTTTATTTTTGTGCCGTTTCTGACGCTCGTGCAGCCGCTGGCGTTTTCCGTGGCCGTTCTGGTGCTGATCGCGGTCTGCCCGCCGATTCTCGGTGCTTGCGGCGTTACCGCCGATCTCGATTGGTGGGTGTACGCGGCGTACATCGGCCTGGTGATCGGGCCGGTAATGCTCATTCTGTTGATGTTCGAGTATCTGTACTGGACGGTATTTCGCTATCGCGAACAGGTCGAGGTCCAGGCGGTGACCGACGGTCTGACGCGGCTGGCGAACCGGCGTTACTTCATGGCCGAGGCGGCTGCTCGGCTGGGCCGCCAGAATGCACGCGGCGGGGCGGCCAGCCTGTTGTTCATCGACATCGACCGCTTCAAGGCCGTCAACGACGCCCATGGCCATGCAATCGGCGACCAGGTGCTTACCCATGTGGTGGCGCGGCTGCGCCAGGTGCTGCGCGATGGTGACCTGATCGCGCGCTACGGCGGCGAGGAGTTCGTGGCGCTGCTTTCGGACACCGATACCGAGCGGGCGGTGGCGGTGGCCGAACGCATACGGCAGGCGGTTCGAACGGCGCCCTGTGACATCAACGCATGCGGCCAGTCTCTTACGTCCACCGTGAGCATCGGTATCGCGACGCATCGCGCGGAACAGCCGATCGATCTCGACCGGCTTATCGTCGACGCCGATCACGCGGTCTACGAGGCCAAGCGCACCGGCCGGGACCGCGTGGTCGCCGCCGTAACCCAGGCGCAAGCGTAGGCGATCGATTTGAACGGGCCTGGGCGGCCCGGCCGTGACGCGCGGCCTCCCGGTCGCGCCGTTCAAGCCGCCGAGCTTTGCCGGATTTCCAGATGATGCGGCACCCGACGCTCGCGGGCGGGCAGCGTATGATCGGCCAGTCGATCCCCCAGGCAGTCCAGCACCAGTGCCACCAGGCGCGGCTTGTCCGGTGCGATGGTCGACAGCGCCGGCACGCTGTAGCGCCCGGCCTCGATGTTGTCGAAGCCGACCACCGCGACATCCCTTGGCACCGAGCGCCCGCTCGCGGCCAGGGTATGCATCGCACCGAGCGCGAGCTGGTCGGTGAAGCAGAACACGGCATCGACATCCGGGGCGACGGCAAGCAGTTGCTGCATGGCCCGGGCGCCGTCCGGATGATGGAGTCGCTCGACCGACATCTCGAGCGTGGGATCCGGGCTCAGGCCGGCTGCCGTCAGCGCCTGGCGATAGCCCGCGGCACGTAGACGCCCGGTCTGGTTCGCCAGGTGCGGCTGGATGCCGATCGCTGCCACGCGGCGCCGGCCGCCGGCCAGCAGATGGGCCGTGGCCTCGCGCGCCGCGGCCACATTGTCGACCACGACGCGATCGAGCAGCCCCCATCCGGGGCGCTCGCCGAGCATGACGACCGGTGGCGCGGACGGGCCGCGCTCGATTTCATCCGCGCTCATCGCCCAGGGGCTGAATACGATGGCGTCGGCGCCGGGGCCATGCGTCCCGGCCAGCATCGCGCGCTCGCGGGCCAGTTCGCCGTCGCTCTGCTCGATGTGCACGGTCCAGTCGCGTTGTTCGGCCGAGCGGACAAAATGCGCGGCGATTTCAGCAAAGTAAGGGGAATCGATTTCCGGCAGAACCAGGCTGATCACCAGGCGCTGCCCCTGCCGGAGCTGGCGTGCCGCGATGTTCGGCCGGTAGCCGAGCTCGGCGATCGTGGCCTGCACGCGCTGGCGCGTGGCGGCTGCGACGTGGGGAAAGTCATTGACCACATTGGACACGGTGCGAACCGAGACGTTGGCCTGGGCGGCCACGTCCCGCAAAGTGATTCGGCTCAAACGTTTCTCCCAAACACGATGATCGATAACTTTTAGGGCATACTATTGCAGGATAATTTTGCAACGTTGCAAAAATTGGAAAGAATATAAAACAAAGCGTTGGAAAACATGGTCGATACAGCATTTTCGGATAGGCGCGGGCCCACGGTATCGGCGGTGGATACCGTCGCCGCTGCGCTATATCGCGATGGCGTGGTTGAACACCAGCAGGCGCTGGGCCGTGTTTGGGCGGCCGAACTCGCGGCCGATATCGATGCCGCCTGTGCCGCGGCGCCATACGCGTGCGCGCACGGCGGTGGAGGCGGCGCGCGGCGCGGTTATGCAGAGATCCATCCGGAGGCGCTGCGCGGGTTCGTGGCGCTGGTCGATCATCCGTGGGTGCGTGCGGTGTCGGCGGCGGTGTTGGGGCCGGATTATCGGATCATGGCCGTGGGGCTCGATCACCGTTCGTCCGGCAGCGCGGATCAGTCCTGGCACCGCGATTGTCCGAGCCCGCGCGCGACGCGCCGCGAGCGTCGCCTGACGTCATTGGCATTCGATGTCGCTTGCATGGATAGCGCGCCCCATACGGGGGCGTTCGAGGTGGCGGTGGGTACCCAATGGGAATCCGGCGCCGACTTCGAGCATGAAATGTTCCCGGCGCGATCCGAGTACGCCCGCTACGCGCGACTGGCCGTGCCGCAGTGCCCGCGGGCGGGCGATATTTCAGCGCGTTCGCCGCTCGCTATTCATCGCACAACGCAAAATCACTCGGACCGCCGGGCCCGGCCGGCACTGGTGCTGAGCATGGGCGCGCCCGGCGTCGGCAATGACGGCCGTCACGCCATGGCGGTAACCCGGGCATTCTGGCTGGGTCTGCCGCCACACGTGCGCCAGCACATGGCTTGCCCGATCGTCGGCGCACTCGTTCCGCCGGCCCACGGGATGGCGGGTGCGCCTGGACCGGTGGCATAGGCGCGTCCTGTGCTCCGACCCTGGCCGGCCCGATCCGGGGCCGCAACGCCGCACCGAGCGTGCGGCCGGCTATTCGTGGGAAATTCCGTTGGGATGGGGCGCGGCGGTATCGGCGGGCACCTGCCGATTGTGTTCGGTTCTGGCGGTGCCGCCATCGCGTGTCTTGATCGGGCCGCTGACCCGGTTGTCGCGGATGATGCCGCTGCTCCCGGGAAAGCGGGATTCGATGGCGCCGGTCCCGGGACCGTTGCGCAGCACCGTATTGCCCTGAACCAGGAAATCGTGGGCCTTGTTGAGATAGATGCCGGCGTCGTCGGTATCGTGAATGACGTTGTCCCGGATCACACCGCCCCGGGTCTCGTATCGCGTATCGGCATTGCGGAAATACACGTCGTCGGTGCCACCGCCACCGAAGGACAGGCCGATGAAACTGTTCTCCACCTGGTTGTCCGCGAATACTGTCTTGTGTGCGTTGCCCTTGGCGAACGCGGCGTACGCCGGACCGCCGTCGGCGCGACGAATGTTGACGAAATGGTTGCCGAGCAAATGCCAGCCATTGCCGGCTACGATATCCACGCCTTCGACCACGCTGCGGCGCCCGGTCGTGGTGAAGCCGATCCAGCAATTCTCGATCGTGCCGTTGTCGGAATAGGCCGCCGGGCCGCTGGCATGGGTGGGGCTGGTGATCTTGAAACCGGATTCGCCGTTGTCGAGCGTGCGCAGGTTGTCCGCGGTGAAGCGATCGGAATCGTTGTTGATCTGTACGCCGTGGTCGTAGCTGTCGCGCAGCGTCAGGTTTTCCAGCGTGATGTTGTCAGCGTTGTTCAGCCGGACGTTCGACTGCAGGCCTGGATCGTCGATGCCCGGCCCGCGGATGACCGTGTCGGCATAGTCGCGGGTGGCGCCGCTGATGGTGAGGTCGTGCTTGCCCCGAATCCGGATCGCCCGGGCCTGGCGGTAAACGCCGGGCGCGAGAATGATGGTTTCGCCCGCCGGGGCATCGTCGATCGCGGTCTGCAGTCCGGCCAGTGAGGATACGGTGACGCGGGACGGATGCGCCGTCGGGACACAACCGCTGACGAGCAACAGCGCCAGCAGGGGTACTACGCGCGAAACGCAACAACGATAGGGCATCGGGCCGGACCTCGTGGACATGATTCGATCGAACCGGCCCCGGCGTCGAAACGCCCGCATCGTCCCTCGCACCGTGCATGAGAGCAGGTTTGGCCGTCGCGGGCAACTGCGCGCCCGAGCGCGCGGCCCGGCCGGCGCGCTCAGGTTCCAGCCCGCGCGGCCGATAGATAGCGCAGAACCGGCGCCGGTATCGGCGAGCGGCAGCGACGCGGGGGAGAACACAGCATGCTGAATGTCCGAAAGAGCGTACGAGCCAAGATCGGACTGGGTCTGGGGCTGACCTTCGTCCTGGTTGCCGTGCTGGTCGCGGTTTCCCTGTGGTCGATTACCACGGTGAATAAAGCCACCACCGAAATCTATCGCAGCAATATGGTCGCCAGTACGGCCATCGCCCGTACCCAGTCCCTGCTGTCGGACCTCAAAGGCGACATCAAGGTTGCGCTCAATTCCTCGGCCCAGTCGGCCAATGTGCGCAATCTGCCGGACGAGATCGCTCGGGTACGCAAGCAGGTGAAGACCGCCTGGAGACAATATTATCCGGCGTTGGCCGGCAGCGGCGACGAAGCGAAGACCGCAAAGAAAGCCCAGGCCACGCTCGCTGGCATCGATGACGCGCTGGGGCGTTTCGCGGGGACCATCCAGGACCAGGGCATCCTCGGCGCGGCCATGTTCTATGGCACGTCGTTGCGGCAACCGCTCGCGCAGATCAATGACCAACTCGATACCTTGTCCGGCTTCGAGAACAAGACGGCTGCGGCGGCTTTCGTGCAGGAACAACGGGTGGCGCATCTGGCCCGGCTGGGCATGACGGGCTTCGGTGGCGCGGTATTGCTGGTCACGCTGATTGTCATGATCTGGCTGGCGCGCATGATCATGCGCCCGCTCAATACGGCCCGCGGCTTCGTCGAAGCGATCGCCGACGGCGATCTCGGCGTGGCCATTCACAACCCCTACCGCGACGAGTTCGGCGCGATGATCGGTGCCATCGAAGCGATGCGTGCGCGTCTGGCCCGCGTGGTTCAGCGTGTGCGCGGTCATGCCGAGTCGGTTTCGGGCGGGGTCGGCGAAATCGCGTCGGGTAATGAGGAACTCAGCACGCGAACCCAGCAGCAGTCCGCCAGTCTCGAGGAAACCGCGGCGTCCATGGAACAAATGACCGCGACCGTGCGCCAGAATGCCGACAATGCGGCCCAGGCCGATCAGCTGGCGCGGACGGTGCGGGACCAGGCGCATTCCGGCACCGACGTGGTCGGCCGGGCGGTCGAGTCGATGCAGGCGATCGATGCGGTCAGCCGCCGGATCGCCGAGAACATCAGCTTGATCGACGATATTGCCTTCCAGACCAATCTGCTGGCGCTCAATGCCTCGGTGGAGGCGGCGCGCGCGGGCGAGCAGGGGCGCGGTTTTGCGGTGGTGGCCTCGGAAGTGCGCAATCTGGCGACGCGCAGCGCCACGGCGGCCAAGGAGATCAATGCGCTGGTCGCCGAAAGCGTAGCGAAAGTGGCGGATGGCTCACGCGACGTCGGGCTTTCCGGTGAAACGCTGAACCAGATCACGGGCAGTATCAATCAGGTCAGCGACGTCGTCGCCGAGATCGCGGCCGCGAGCAAGGAACAGACGGGTGGTATCGAGCAGGTCAACCAGGCGGTCACGCAGATGGATGGCATGACGCAACAGAATGCGGCACTGGTTGAGGAGTCGGCGGCGGCCAGCCGATCACTGAGCGAGCGGGCGCGCGAGTTGATCGCCGAGGTGGGTTTCTTCCGGCTCGCCGGCGGGCCAGGGCAGACGGCTGGCGCGAAGCAGCCCGCCGCGCCCGCGGCCGAGCATCGCCCGGCCGCCGATAGCGGCGCCGAGCCTGCCGCCGCGAAGGAACCGGCGGTCGAAAGGGTGCCCGCACGGCGTGCCACGCCGGCGCCCGCTGCGCCCGCGCCTGTTGCAGTAGCGGCCGGGGCAGAATCGGACTCGGACTGGGCCACGTTCTGAACCACGTTCTGAGTGATTGTCGGATGCCGCCTTCGGGGCGGCGATCGAAGACGGCGTGAGCCGGCGGGCCGTAGCGGTGCGCCCCGCCCGCCGGACTGGATTCACGCCATCCGGCGTGGCGTTGCCGGATAGGGGCGACGACGCATCGCGACCGAACGCGGCATCGTGTCGCGCGGCAACCGGCCCGGGCTTGCGGCCGAGGGCGCGTGAATGAAGCCCTGCCCTTGGGATAGGCCAAACTCGGCGTCAGAAAGTCGTTTTGGCACAGATGTTTGCGATGCAATCCATATCGGGCCGGTCGCTCGATAAACCCTGTTGGCGCTTATGCGGCGCGAAACACGGCCAATGGCGCGGGATCGTTGTCGGTGCCGTAGAGCAACAGGAAATCGCCCAGCGTCTCGAAATGCCGTGTACGGCGCAGCGCCTCGAAAAGCGCTTGCTCGGTATCGGCCTGATTCGAACAGGCCCGGCGCGTGGTGGCCACCGGCTCGATGCGCAGTTGGTCGTCGTGGCGCTGGTAACGTGCCGTCAGGCGATTGCACCCGGTCGAGCCGGTCACCGGCATCGCCGATGCCGCGCGCGCTCGGTATTCAAACCGTGGGTCTGCGTAAGCGTTGGTTCCAGCAAACCCGTAACCCCTGCGACGCGTGCGTTATCGCACGCTTGTCAGTCAATGCGGTGATGCCGGCCTGTTTTTAGTCAGGCTCCGAAGCGACGACATCTGATCCGCAGCTTGTGACCCGCGGGTCCGGAAGACCCGGGGTGAACGCGGCGCACTCACCACTTGCGCGGCTGCCTGCAGCACTCGTGCGAGATGGGCGCCGGGCGATTGTGGTGATCGGCCGGACGAAGAGCGGGCGATCCGCGGCATTGCGCCCCCGCCGCTATGCGACTCTCGTGAATTGGCAGCTCGGTAGCGGCGCAATCTATTGCTGATTCGCGTCGCCCGGTCATGGGCGACCGATGCGATATATCCGATGTCTCCACGCCGCGCATCGCACCCGGCACGTTGCCCTTCGGCCGTGCAGCCGTGTGCTCGTGGGTGCCGGCATTTCAATGGACCTGCTCGCCTGCGCCGTACTTTGCAGACACGGCGAAACTTTATCAGGAAAGGTTTTTTACGCGATTGCCATTCGCAATCTGGCCATCGCGTAGATGATGGCCCTGATCTTGCATTGAACGTGTCCCAGCTTGCGCTAACGCGTTTTCCGCGGATGCAGGGCGCATCCGTTCCGGTCTCGACTATTCATTTTGGTTTTTTGCAGGCCGTTGACCGAAAAAGGGAGCGGGGCCGTGGCTGGAAGGGAGGAAGAGGGCTTTGCTCTTTTCGGAAATTGTAAATGTCCTACCGTTATTGGGGATCGATCATGACCGAAGCGTCAGCTTCTGAGGCTGAAAAGCCTTGGGTGCGTACTGATGAATATGTATCAGGCGTAACGAACTGGAAAAATACGTCCAAAGCATCGATTTGTGCCTGTCTGCTTGCGTTGTCGCCTGTCGGTGCCGCCCTTGCGCAGACGACTGGCTCATCTTCGAGTAGTGGCGACAATGGCTATGTTGCGCCTGCTGCAGCCAGCGGTGATGCTGGCGCCAGCGCCAGTGGGGTAGCGCCGGCGGCCCCCGCGGCGGCGGCGCCTGCAGCAGCGGCCCCCGCAGCAGCGTCGGCTTCTGCGTCCTCGAGCTCGGCGGCGGTTTCTGCGCCGACTACCAATCTGGGCAGTGTGGCGGTAACCGGTACCGCGATCGCGCGTACCGACGCCGCGACTTCTCTCCCGGTCACGGTTTACAAGGCGTCTGATCTGCGCAAGCAGGGTATTACGTCCACGCCCCAGCTGTTACAGCAGTTGGCGGGTAATGACAGTTCTTCCGGCCCGGGTTTTGGTACCGGCGCACAGAACACGGGCGGCGCGTCTTTCGCCGATTTGCGCGGCCTGGGTCCGAACAAGACCCTGATCCTGCTGAACGGGCGTCGTCTGGCGGTCAACGGTTTGTTCGGCAACGGTTCCGGGACGGATCTCAACAGCATTCCGTTTGCGGCCATCGACCGTGTGGAAGTGCTGCGCAGTGGCGCGTCGGCCTTGTACGGCACCGACGCGGTCGGCGGCGTGATCAACTTCATCACCAAGAAGAATCTTCAGGGCGGCGACGTCAGCCTGCAGGAAACGCTGCCGACTCGTAGCGGTGGCGGGAATGGAACGACGCTGAGCGCGACCTTTGGCAAGGGCGATCTCGATAAGGACGGCTGGAACATCATGGGTACGCTGGAATACCGGCGTCAGCAGGCCGTCAATGCCAATGATCGCAGTTTTGTGACCCCACTCGATCCGCGCATCGATGCCGTCTCGTCGTTCACCTACCCCGGTCAATATGTCGCCAACCCCAACTACAATCCGACGGCACCGGGCTGTAATGTGCATGGCGAAGTCAGCATCGGCGATAGCGTGTCCTGCCGCGAGAACTACACCGCGCTCGGAGCGAACGTTGTAGACCGGTCGAACGAGCCCTCGGCCTATCTGCGCGGCGCGTACAAGATCAACGACAACAACAAGGTTTCGTTGAGCTATCTGTGGACGCGCAATACCAACTACACCCTGTCGGCGCCGTCGCCCACCGTCGGCAACTTCGGCTCCTCGGTCGCGATCAGTCCCTCGAGCCCGTATTACCCGGGCAACGGCGTGGTGCCGCTGCCGACGACCGCGGCTGAAGGTGCCGGCAGCTTCGATCCCACGCAGCCGGCGCAACTGCGCTATCGCGCTGTTCCGCTGGGTCCGCGTATCGCCCGCAACGTCAACCAGAGTCAGCGCGCGGTCATGGCCTTCACGGGCCGTTTCCTGGGTGGCTTCCATTACGACACGGCGCTTAATTTCGACCAGAGCACCACCACGCAGAATCTCGTCAGCGGGTTCTTCAATCAGGCCTATGGCGCCAATTCCTTCCAGACCGCGGTCAACGATGGCTCCTTCAATCCGTTCACCAGCAACCCGACCCCTGCCCAGTTGGCAAAACTTCGAAGTCTGGAAACGACCGGGGAGCTCGACCAGTATCGTACCCGTGCCTATATCTGGGACGGCAAGGTCGATCATGAGTTGGGTGACTGGTTCGGTGCCGGCCAGGCCGCGCTCGCGCTGGGCGCCCAGTATCGGCACGAGACGTTGAGCGAGTACGTCAACGGGTCCGTGGCACAGCGGGCGACCAGCGAGGGTATCGAGGCCACGCAGATCAATAAGAACCGAGACGTGGAAAGCGTGTTCGGTGAATTGAACATTCCGCTGCTGAAAAATCTGTCGCTCGACGCCCAGGCGCGCTTCGACAACTACAGCGATGTCGGTACAACGACCAACCCCAAGGTCTCGCTTCGTTACCAGCCGTTCAGGATGCTGGTGCTGCGCGCGCACTATGCCGAGGGGTTTCACGCGCCCACGCTGTACGATCTCTACCAGCCGCCGTCCGTCACTAATTCCTCAGGCGGGCTCAACGATCCGTTGCGTTGTCCGGGCGGCACGCCCATCGCAGGCGCCAATGCTTCGGTCAGCTGTAATCAGCAGTTCAACGAGCAGATCGGCGGCAACAAGAATCTCCAGCCGGAGACATCGCAAAGCTGGGGTGCCGGCTTCGTTCTGCAGCCGATCAAATATGTGTCCCTGTCCGCAGACTTCTGGCATATCCGGATCACGAACCTGATTTCCGTGCCGCCAGACGACTATATCTTCAGCCACTACAGCAAGTACGCGAATGAGTTCCACCGGAACGGGGCTGGCGGGCCGATCAACTACATAAGCGACCTCAACCAGAATCTGGGCGCGATCACCACCAGTGGTGAGGACGTCGATCTTAAGTTCAATCTTCCGACCGACACCGGCGATTACACGCTGGCCTTGACTGGCACGTATACGAATTACTTCGAGCAGCAGGTGGTGCCGGGCGGGAAATTCATATCGAACGTGGGCCGTTATGCCAACGACCAGGTCGAGTTCCGCTGGAAGCACAACATTACGCTGGGCTGGAGCAAGGGCCCTTGGGCGCTGGCGGTCGTCAACCACTACGAGAGTGGCTACCGGGATTCAGGCGGGGATCGGCAGGTGCATCCCTTTATTACCTGGGATACCTATGGCTCCTACTCGTTCCACGACGGTGTCCAGATCACGCTGGGCTCGGATAACGTGTTCGACAAGAACCCGCCGTTCTCGGTGCAGACCTATGCCGGCAATTCCGGGTATGACGCCCGTTATGCCAGCGGTCTCGGCCGTACCGTCTACGGTAGGCTGAGCTATGACTTCTGATAGGTAGAAGGATTGGCCCTGAGCCGCGGCCACCGTGAGGTGGCGGCGTTTTCATGGGCTCGGACGGAATGACTGCGGGCAGCGTTCAGGCTGGCCGCAAGGTAAAGGGCGCGTGACGCCGTCAGCGCGCCCGGGCGGCCTCGTTTCAGCGCTTGTTGCGGTTCAGGAATGCGTTCATGATCTCGCGGACTTCGCTGCTGGCGAGTCGCTGTCCGAAAATTTCGGCCTCGCGCTCGATCTGGGCCACGGTGTCGGCCGTATTCATGCCTTCGCGCAGCAGGCGCTTGCTTGCGCTCATCGCCCCGGGCGGTTTTGCGGCCAGGCGTGCGGCCAGTTCGTGGGTACGATCGGCCAGCTGGGCGGCCGGCACGCGATAAGCGATCAGGCCCATGTGCTGCGCTTCCTCGGCGCTGAGCGTGTCGCCGGCGAGCAGCAGGCGGGCAGCGTTCTGGCGCCCGACCAGTGCCGGCAGCAGCCGGCTCGAGCCGGCTTCCGGCACCAGGCCGAGATCGATGAAGGCCGTATAGAAACGCGCATCGTCCGCAGCGACGACCAGATCGGCATGCAGCAACAGCGTGGTGCCGATGCCGGTGGCCTGGCCCTGGACGGCGACCACGATCGGCTTGTCGCATTCGGCCATGCGGCGGATGAAACTTAGCGCCGGTCCGTCGGTGCCGGCATCGCCGGACGCGGGATCCGCGTTGGCGAAGTCGGCGATATCGTTGCCGGCACAGAACATCGGGCCTTCGCCGTCGAGCACGATGACGTGTATATCGGGGTCGTCCACGGCGGCCGCGATGGCGGTGCCCAGATCGGCATACATGGCGCGCGTCAGCGCATTGCGCTTGTCGGCGCGATCGAGGGTGACGCGCAGCACATGGTCGTCGATGGTGGCGCGGACATGGCCGCTCTGCAGATCGGGTCGGGTCATGGGACGCTCGCCAAAACGATGAAGATACTGTGCCGTATGTACACCGCCGGGGCGGCATTCGGCAAGTCGGTGAGGGTCGCTGTGGCGCGGTGTTCGACGAGTGCGCACCCGCGCTGCAATGCGGGTGCGCTAAGCTGGTCGCCCTTTGCGAGGCGGAGACAGGCTTCGATGAAACTCGAACGCATCGTAGTGACCAACGACGACGGCATCGACGCTCCCGGCCTGGCGGTCGCCGAGCGGCTGGCGGCGACGCTGGCCGATGAGGTCTGGGTGTTCGCGCCGGCCACCGATCAGAGCGGCATGGCGCAGGCGCTGTCCATGCACCATCCACTGCGGGTTCGCGAGCATGGGCCCCGGCGGCACTCGGTGACCGGCACGCCGGCCGATTGCGTGATGGTCGCGCTGGGTACCGAGTTGATGGGCGGTCAACGCCCGGATCTGGTGCTCTCGGGCGTGAACTGGGGTCACAATCTGTCCGATTCGGTGATGTATTCCGGCACCGTGGGGGCGGCCGTGGCCGCCGCGCATTTCGACCTGCCGGCGATCGCGCTCAGTCAGGCTTTCACCGATCGGGCCGTGTTTGACTTCGGCGTGACCGAAACCTGGGGCCGGGCGGTCGTCGCCGCGCTCTGGGCGGCGCGGCATGAACACGGCTGTGCCTGGAACATCAATTTCCCGATGTGCGACCCGGACGCGGTGAACGGGCTGCGTTTCACGCGTCAGGTCGGCGGCAGCATGGCCGCGCCGCGGCTCGTCGAGCAGCGCGATTCACGCGGCCAGTCCTATCGCTGGATGGCGTTCGAGCGCGGGCTCGAATCGGTCGATCACGCGCATTCCGATGCCGCGGCCCTGCGCGCGGATTATGTCTCGGCCATGCCGCTCAAGCGGGAACGTTGCGACGAGGCGCGCCTGGCGGCCGTGGGCGTCGGCCGCGAGTGGACGCTGCGAGCGCGCCAGGCGCCGGCGACGCGGGGGACCGGATGAGTCCGCGCGTGCCGCGCATCGTGATCGTCGGCGCGGGCGCCATCGGTGCGTTCTACGGCGCCATACTGCAACGCGCCGGGGCGCGCGTGGAGGTGGTGCTGCGTTCGCATGTCGATATCGTGCGTGCGCGTGGCTTCCGCATCGACAGTCCGATGGGCGACTTGTCATACCGGCCGGCCGCGGTCCATCACATTGCCGACGCCGCCACCCCGGGAGCCGATGTCGTGATCTGTTGCGTCAAGGTGTTGCCGGAGGTCGACCGGGCCGCGCTGATCGCGCCCTGGCTCGGCGCGCGATCGGCCATCGCCCTGATCGAGAACGGGCTGGATATCGAGCCGCCGGTGGCGGCGGCGCTGCCCGGTCATCCGCTGGTCAGCGCGCTGGCCTTCGTCGCGGTCAGCCGGCGCGCGCCGGGCGAGATCGAGCACCGGGCGTATGGTCGGCTCACGCTCGGCGCCTGGCCGAGCGGCGTGAGTGCCGAAGCACGCGATCTGGCCGACGGGTTCGAGGCCGGTGGCATCGATGTAAAGTGCAGCGCCTCGATCGTGCGCGAGCGCTGGGCCAAGAGTTTGTGGAACACGCCGTTCAACCCGATTTCCGTGCTGGCGGACGGCACCGATACGGTGACGCTGCTGGATACGCCCGGCGGCGAGACGCTGGCCCGGGCCGCGATGACCGAGGTGATGGCCGTGGCCGCCGCCGACGGCCATCCGTTACCGGCAGACGCGGTCGATCGCAATATCGAGGCCACACGGCGCATGCCGGCCTATCGCAACAGCATGGCGCTGGATTATCGGGCCGGGCGCGCACTGGAGGTCGACGCCATTCTCGGTAATGTCGTGGCCCGGGCCGAGGCGCTCGGGGTGGCGGTGCCGCGCCTGCATACGCTGCAGACCCTGATCGCCATGCGCGAGCGCGAGGCCACCGCGCGCGGATGAGATCGGCCCGCGTGCCGCCCCCGGTATCGCGTCGGCCGCGTCACGGCGCTATGCTGCGTGTCGGTCCGCACTGGAGGGACAAGCGTGATCGGTGACCGAGATGTAACCGTGTTCTACGACGAACGTGTGCTCCTGCACCGCCCGGAGGCTCAAGAGCCGTTCCTGCCGGGGCGGATGAACAGCCGGGTACGCCATATCCTCGAAGGCCTGGGCATGGAGGCCAAGTGGAGCTATCCCGAGCATCCGGGACGCGTGACGGCGATCAACGATCTGCTGCACGCCGAACCGGTGCCCGGGGTCCGGTTCGAGACGGGCCGGGTGGCCACGATGGAGCAACTTCAGCGCGTGCATACCACGTCGTACGTGGAAAGCCTGCACGAGCTCAGGGGCAAGCAGGCGTGGCTGGATGTCGATACCACGGCGGTTTCCGCCGGCAGCCTGGAGGCGGCGGAAGTCGCGGCGGGTTCGGTGGTGGCGGCGGTCGATGCGGTGTTTGAAAAGCGCACCGGTTCGGCGTTCGTGGTATCGCGCCCGCCCGGGCATCATGCCAACGCGGTACGCGCGCGCGGGTTCTGTCTGTTCAACAATATCGCGGTCGGTGCCGCCCATGCGCAGGCGCACTGGGAAGCCGAGCGTGTTCTGATCGTCGATTGGGACGCCCATCACGGCAACGGGACTCAGGATATCTTCGCCGCCGATCCGAACGTGTTGTTCTTCGACACGCATCGCGCGGCCCCGTTCTATCCGGGCACCGGGCCTATGGACAACGTGGGCGAGGGGCTCGGCGAGGGCACGACGGTCAACGTGCCGTTGCCCGGCGACGCCGGCGACCTCGCCATGATCCGCGCATTCGAAGATATCCTCGTGCCGGCGGCCGAGTGGTTCAAGCCGGACCTGGTGATGGTCTCGGCTGGCATGGATGCGCATATCAATGAAATGTGCCTGACCATGACCTTCGACGGGTTCAGCGCGTTGACCGGGATCGTTCAGTCGCTTGCCGACACCTACTGCGACGGCCGGTTGGTGATGGCGCTGGAAGGCGGCTACAACCCGGAAACCCTGGCCCGCTGCACACGCACCACGCTCGAGGTGATGGCGGGCGCGTCGCCATCGCCGCTGCGCGAGCCGGGCGTGGCCGAGGTCGCCGAGATCGCCGAATTCCATCGTACGGCCTTCGCGGACATGGAATGAGCGGCGCCGGTACCGGCGAGGCCGGCGATACGCGCCCGACCCGGCTGCCGGTCGCGCTGGCGCCGGTCACGCGGGCCAACTGGCAGGCGGTGATCGCGCTGCGCGTCGAGGCGGAACAGGCCGACTATCTCGCGTCCAATCTGTATTCATTGGCCGAGGCCTACGTGGAACCCACCTGCCGCCCGCGCGCGATCATCGCCGGGCAAACAGTGGTCGGGTTTGCCATGTATGAATACGTCGCCGCCGAGAACGCGTTCAATATTCCGCGTTTCATGATCGATGCCGGCTGGCAGGGCTACGGCTACGGCCGGGCCGGACTGAAACAGCTGCTCGCGGAAATCGCGGCCGAACATGCGGATGCCACCGTGCTGATCAGCCTTCGGCCCGACAACGAGGCCGCGCGCCGGTTGTATGCCGGTCTCGGTTTCGTCGAAACCGGGCGTCGTAGCCACGGCGAGGACATCATGCGGCGCGCGCCATACCCTGCATCCGACCCGGAGCCTCCTGCGTAGGGATTCAGCCTGAGTCTGGTTCGGATCCCGTATTCATGCCACGGATGCGCAAGAAGGGTGATTTGCCCGCGAAGCGGTGCGCCCACTGCGATCGGGCTTTCGCCTGGCGCAGAAAATGGGCACGGGACTGGCCGCGGGTGAAATACTGCAGCAAGGCGTGCCGTTCGGCCCATTCCGGGCCGGCGGTAAGTAGTGGGGTGGCCGGATGAGCCGCGCGATCTGCTGGTTCAAGAACGATCTCCGGGTGGACGACAATCCCGCGCTTACGGCGGCGCTACAGGCCGGCGCGGTCGTCGCGGTCTATTGCGTCGATGCCCGTCTTGCCGCCGCGAGCGAATACGGCGCGCCCAGGGTTGGCGCGCATCGCCGCAGCTTCATTGCCCAGGCGCTGGCCTCGCTGCGCGCCGGTCTCGAGCCCTATGGGGTGGAGCTGCTGGTGCTGGCGGGCGAGCCGGAGACGATCCTCGTGCGGCTGGCGCAAGCCAACGGTGTGGCATCGGTCTGGACCGCCGCGGAGAGTGCGCCCGAGGAGGCCGGCCAGGTCCGCCGGGTGCGCCGGGCGCTGGCACGGCGCGGTGTGGCCCTGTACGAAACCCGGCCCAATACGCTGCATGCGCGCGGCGATCTGCCGTTCGATCTCGATGACATGCCCCGCGTGTTCACGCGTTTCCGGCGTCGTATCGAGCGCGGCGCGCGGCCGGCCCGCCCGATCGAGCCGCCGAGCGATGGGGTCGGAATCGCGGCCGTGGACTTATCCGGCATCGACCGGTTCGATCCGGCCGCCTGGTCCGGCCTCGCCACACGCTTTCTCGGCGGGGAGACGGCCGGACGCGCGCAGCTGTCGCACTACCTCTGGCAATCCCGAGCGGTCACCCGCTACAAGCACAGCCGCAACCAGCTCATGGGCACGGATTTCTCGTCCAAACTCTCGCCCTGGCTGGCCAGCGGCTGTCTATCGGTGCGGCGAGTCGCCGACGAACTGTCACGCTTCGAATCCGATGTGGTCGCCAACGAATCGACGTACTGGCTGTTGCTCGAATTGCGTTGGCGCGAATTTTTCCACTGGGTGCTCGCGCGCCATGGCGCGCGGCTGTTCGCGCGCAGCGGTCTGCTCGACCGGCACGATCGGCCGGCGGTCGTGGATGCGGCCGTGCTGGAAGCCTGGAAGGACGGATACACCGGCATGCCGTTCGTGGACGCCAATATGCGCGAACTGGCGGCGACCGGGTACATGTCCAATCGCGGTCGTCAGAATGCGGCCAGCTACCTGGCGCGCGACCTGGGTCAGGACTGGCGCTGGGGCGCGGCCTGGTTCGAGGCCCAGCTGATCGACTATGACGTCGCCAGCAACTGGGGCAACTGGGCGAATATCGCCGGCGTGGGCACCGACAAGCGCGACCAGGGGTTCGACGTGCTGGCGCAGGCCCTGCAGTATGATAGCGAAGCCGAGTATGTGGTCCGGTGGGTGCCCGAACTCGAGACACTGCCGCGCAAGTATCGCCATACGCCGTGGCTTGCCGCGGCGGAAACGCTTGAGGCCGTCGGCTACCCGCGGCTTGCAATGGCCCGCTCGTCCTAGGGCACGACCGTTGTCGGCACGGCGTGCCTTGTGGTGCCAAGGCTTGAAGCGTTTCGGCCGCCGGCGCCGCGCAACCGGCCCGGGCGGCGGGGGCGGGGCAGTCGGTTGGGCGCGATCGCGGTGCGGCTCGCGCCCGGCCTCGAACCGATTAGTTCTTTTCCAGGTTATCGATGAGTTCCATCACCTGGGCCTGGAGCTGGCGCGACTCCGGGCGCGTGAGCTCCATGCGGCAGAGCATGTCCGCCTGGATGTGGTGCGCCTGCGACTTCAGCTCCAGCCCCTGGTCGGTCAGATAAATGAGCACGCGCCGCTCATCGTTGTTGTCGCGCTGGCGCGTGACCAGTCCGGATTTTTCCATGCGCTTGAGCAGGGGAGTGAGCGTGCCGCTGTCCAGATACAACGAATGACCCAGCTCCCCGACCGAGCGCGGCGCGGACTCCCAGAGCACCAGCATCACCAGATACTGCACGTAGGTGAGCCCCAGCGGCTCGAGCAGGGGGCGGTAGGCTCGTGTTATTCGATGCGTCGCGGTATACAACGCAAAGCATAACTGTTCGTCGAGCGCCGGGAATTCGGCGTCTGCGGGCGCGGATTGGGCGGTCATGGCGAACTCATCCTCAATGTACATGCGCCGGTATTGTGCGCTGTCCAACCGGGCGGCGTCATCTTTCTCTGTCGCCGCCGGGGCAAATATCAGCTGCTCGCACCAGTCGACATGGCCTGGGCAACCAGTTCATAGGAGCGCAGCCGCGCACCGGCATCGTGGATGTTGGACACGATCATCAACTCGCTCGCGCCCGTGCGTTGACCGAGATCCTGCAATTGTCGGGCCACCGTTTCGGGCGAGCCGATGATGTGGCGCGCGCGGTTTTCCTTGACCGCGTTGCGCTCGATGTCGCTGTAGGAATAGGCACGCGCCTCCTCGGGCGAGGGCAGCGGCAGAAACTGTCCCTTGCGCAGACGCAGCCACATCAGATCGACCGTGGCCGCCAGCGCCTCGGCTTGCTCGTCGGTCGCGGCGCAGATCACCGACACTCCGAGAATGGTGTGGGGCGTTGGAAATTGCGACGACGGTTCGAATGCATAGCGATATCGTTCGAGCGCCGGTTCCGCCGGAGCGGGGCTGAAATGGCTGGCGAAGCTGTAGCCGTAGCCGCCGGCCCCGGCCAATTCCGCGCTCGCGCCCGACGAGCCCAGAATCCAGATCGGCGGCATGGGCGCATCCTCGGGCACGATCCTGACGCCGGCATACGGGTGATTCGCGGCATAGCGATCATGGGCCAGCGAGAGCATTTCATCGAGCATGTCGGCAAAGTGCTCCCCCGAGCCGGCGTGCAAGGCCCGGTTGGCACGCATATCCGACCCGGGTGCGCGCCCCAGGCCGAGATCGACCCGCCCGGGATAGAGTGCTTCCAGAGTGCGGAAATGCTCGGCGACCCGCATGGGGGCATGGTTGGGCAGCATAATGCCCCCGGAGCCGATGCGGATGTGTTCGGTCAGCGCGCCAATGCGTGATAGCAGCACCTCCGGCGAGGAACTCGCGATCGCCGGCATGCTGTGATGTTCGGAGATCCAGTAGCGCTTGTAGCCGCGGGCCTCGGCCACTCGCGCCAGGTTGATGCTGTCGCGGACGGCCGCCGACGCCGCTGTACCGCTCGGCACGGGAACCAGATCGAGCACGGAAAGATCGATGGACATGACAAGCTGTGAAGTCGTGAGCGTATGTCGAACACGATGGGGGTGCGTTCGTCGGTTTCATAGGGCTCTCGACAACATGGACCCGAGGGCCGTCTGCGTCAGTCGCGCGTGGCAATGATATAGACCGCGTGCACCACGCCCGGAATATAGCCGAGAATGGTCAGCCCGATATTGAGCCAGAACTGAAGCCCGATGCCGACTTGGAGAAAGACACCGAGCGGCGGCAGCAGAACCGATAACAGAATACGAATGAGGTCCATGGGATCTTTGGCCGAGCGCTTTTGAGAGTCGGCCGGTGAGTCTGGGAGCCCGGGCGGCAACCGGGGCTGAACGCATCCCGGGCCAGTGTGTTCAGTCCGTTCAGGCTTGGTTAAACGGGTCGGCTTATGCTCTGCTGAAGTCTCACAATGACAGGTGACCAGCATGCGCAGCACGAAGATCATCCCTTGGGTCGTCGCCCTCGCGATGGCCGGCGGCAGCTCGGCGGCCCTGGCCGACAACACCTTCAATGAGGTGTTGGGGGGCGGCCTCGGCGGCGCGATCGGCGCCGCAGTGGGCGGTGCCATGGGCGGTCAGACCGGTGCCGTGATCGGCGGCGGGCTGGGCGGCGCCGGCGGTGCCATTCTGGCGGGCCAACACGACGGCCGCGACGATGATCATTATCGTGGCCGCGACTGGGGTCGCCGCCGCGATGTTCATTACGATCGGCGCGGTTACGGCCACGATCGCCGCCATGACTATGATGACCATGACCGTGGTCGTCACCGCGGCTGGGACGACCGCGACTGGCGCCATTGATCGAAACATGGCATGCACCGGCGCGGGCTACCGATAGATGAAGGCCGCCCGATCCGTCGCGCGGCCTTTGTCGTGGCGGAACTGCCGTGCACAAGGCGGGACTTGGATGGCCGGCCCGGCGATGGAGGCCGTGCTGCGGGCGCGCCACGGCGGCTCATACCCGGGCGTTGATCCCCGTTGGCCGGAAATCCGGGGCCGATGGCGCCGTTTGATCATGCCGGGCGCTGGATGATGTGGCCCTGGTCATGCGCCGCCAAAGCATCCGGGCACGCGCCCTGTAACGCCGATTCGTGCACGGCAAGGCACGGCGGCGAGCCCGATGCCGGCGTACGGTAAATGCCCGCCGCGCGGCGATGCGTGGCAACGCGTCAGGCTTTGGTCGGCTGATGGTGGTGGTGTACCACGCAGAAGATGTTGCTGAGACTGTGTCGCCGCGCGGCATCGACTGGATCGAGCGCCAGTGTGGCGTTGAGCGACACGGCCCGGTTACAGCTGTTGCCGTGGTCCGCGGTCGAGGCGTTCCTGGCCAGTAGGGTGGTCGGGGCCGGCGAGAGCTTGGCGATGAGCGGCTGGATCTTGCGGGTATAGGCCGCCAGTTCGCTGTGCGGCAGCGAGTGTGCCGCGGGCAGTTTGATGGTCATCGGGTTGTAAGCCACGCCGTTCTTTCGGATCTCGAAATGCAGATGCGGGCCCGTGGCTTCGCCGGATTCGCCGACGTAACCAATGACCTCGCCCTTGGTCACGTGCTCGCCCACGTGCAATTTCGACCGGATCCGGTGCATGTGCGCATAGCGCGTGCTGTAGCCGTCGAAGTTGGTGAGTTCGACGATGCGGCCATAGCCATGCATCCAGCCGGCGTATTTCACCGTGCCTTCGGCGGCGGCATGAATCGGCGTACCGATCGGCGCCGCCATGTCCACGCCCTTGTGCGGGCGGACCTTGTGCGTGACCGGATTCAATCGGTGGAGGTTGAACGGACTGCTGATACGCGTGTAGGCGACCGGCTTGCGCGTGAAGGCCGGCTTGTAGGAAACACCGGCGGTGTCGAAGTAGCCGACGTTGCCGTTTCCATCCTTGGCGCGAAAGGCTTTGTAGTTGTGGTGATGGGTCGTGATGCTCGCGGCCAGCACCGGGCCTGTGGCAATCTGCTGGCCTGCGCTGTAGGTGGCGCGGTAGACCACCGAGAACTTATCGCCCGGTTGCAGATGACGCAGGTTGTGGCGGTAGCGGTAGATACGGGCCATCTGGTTCGCCACACGGGCCGGCACGCCATCCGCGGCCATCGAGTGTGACAACGACTTGCCGACCGTGCCGGTCGCGGTGATCTCGCGCGTCTGTGTCGCGCGTTTTTCGATCCTGGCCTGCAACGCGCCGCTCGTGCGGTTGACGTGCAGCGTCTTGATCGAATTGAGTCGGTAACGCAATTCGCCGAGTTTACCGGTGGGCGTCTTGCGGATGTCCAGCGTATCCCCGGGGTGGATGTGACGCAACGCGTCAGTCGATGGCCCCAGATCGAGCAATTGTCGCCACTGCGACGCGCCGAGCCCGGCCCGTGCGAATACGCCCGATAACGTGTCTCCGGAGCGGACCTTGATCTGCTGCCAGGGGGTGATCTGCGGGGTCGTGGTCAGCCCCAGCGCCTTGGCGGTCTGCATCTGATCCGCCGCCAGGGGCTGGATCCGGAGGTCGCTGCTCTGCTTGTCCGAAGCGCGAATCACGGTGGCTTCCGGTTTGCCCGGTGCCGCCTGGGCACCGCCGCAGAAACATAAAGTGACACCGAGCGCACCGGCGGCGCCGGTACGTAACACGCGCTTGTGTTGCATTCCCAACCCTCTGCACCGAACTCGACACGCTGGCTGGCCGATCCCGCTGCTTGTAATCAAAAAAAACAAAATCCTGAGACCGGCCCCCGCGGGAAAAGTTTCCCGCCGACCGGCCCCTGGGTCGCGTAAACGGTCTAGATGCCGTGTAGCGCGACCCACCCCGCCAAGGCAATAGCCATGCCACCCATGGCGAAAGCGCGCCAGTCCCTGGCGTCGAGCGCGCCGGCTTTTGCGCTCGATACAAAAAACGCCAGCGCGACAAACAGGAACAACCCGGCGGCTGCGCCGAATATCAAACCGGCCGGCAGTGCCACCGCCGCAGGCATGATTGCAACACAAAGCGCGCCGAGTCCAGTCCCCAGGGCCGGGAGTACGACTAATATCCGGTGCCCCGGTCGGGCAGCCAGGCGCCGCGCGAGCACGTATCCGGCCGGCGCCTTGTGAGCGAGAATGGCCAGCCCGACACCCCAGCCGAGTGCCGGCATGAGCGTATAAAGCGCGCCCAGTACGATGCCGCCGCAGATCGAATGCAGGGTGAGCGCCCCGAGCATGGCGCGACCGTCTCGGCCGCCGCTGGCGACATGCAGCACCATGCCCACGGCCAGACCGATCGCCAGACCGGCGCTGCCGGTGGCCGCATGGTCATTCAGCGCATGCGGGACCAGCAGCACCAGTGCAGAGGCGAGCATGGCCCCGGCGGCGGCGGCATCGATGCGCGAGATCCAGCGCGGATCGTGCGGGATCGCGCTGATGACAGCGCCGGCAAGAAACGCGACAGCGCTGAACAGGGTGAGTGTCACCAGGACCCACAAGCCGTCCCGGCTGCCGGCAACCACCAGCGCGAGCCAGCCTGCCGCAGCGCACAGGCACAGCGCCGATATGGCGCGCGGGCCGGGCTCGGAGGACGGGGTAAAAAGCGACGAATCACGCACCGCGCGATGAACACCGGTTTCAGTAATCGTTATAAAATAACATGCCGGATGGGTTCGGCCGATGTCGTGCCAGCGCTATTTGGCGTGGGGGCGGGAGAACCAGATCAGCACGGTGAGGCCGAGGAATACCCAGCCCGCCAGGGTGTACATCTCGTTGAGACCGATCATGAACGATTGCTGCTTGATCACGCCTGCCAGCGCGCCGTAGGCCTGCTCCTGCGTGAGACCGGCCGCGCGGGCCTGGGCCAGCCAGTGCTCGGTGGCCGGGTCGGCGACCGCGGTATGGGCCGACAACACGTGATCGTGAAATGCCTCGCGCCAGTCCCAGATCGTTTGCGACAACGATGTGCCGATGGCCAGCGCGATCAGGCGCATGAAATTGAACAGCCCGGAAGCGCTGGCGATCTTGTCGCGCGGCAGGCCGGTCAGCGACAGGGTGATCAACGGTATG
Organism: Salinisphaera sp. RV14; assembly: GCF_052044135.1. NCBI lineage: Bacteria > Pseudomonadati > Pseudomonadota > Gammaproteobacteria > Salinisphaerales > Salinisphaeraceae > Salinisphaera > Salinisphaera sp. RV14. The sequence goes on along the minus strand of NZ_JBQDYF010000015.1, from coordinate 35,658 downwards.
AAAAAGCAGGCCAGGCCGATGCCCCAGGGCAGGCGGGTCAGAAACAGGCGTTCGAAGCTGATGTCGGTGTTCGCGTCGGCCTTGACGAACGACAGCACCGCGAACAGCAGCATGCCGAAGGTCACGATCAGCCGGAGATCGATCTTGTCGGTCAGACGGCCCACGATCGGCGAAAACACGGCGCCGAGCAGCCCGAGCGAGGCCGTGGTGAGGCCGGCCCAGGTCGGGGTGTAGCCCTGGACGTTCTGCAGCCACAGCGGCAGCAGGACCACGCCCGCGAAATACGTCATGAACCCGAACGTGACACCGAGTGTCGCCACGGTGAAGTTGCGACGCGCGAACAGTCGCAGATCGACCACGGGATTGTCGTCGGTGAGTTCCCAGACGATCCAGAACGACAGGAACACGACCGCCACGATCGCCAGAGTGGTGATGAACGGCGATTGGAACCAGGCGTCCTCGTTGCCCTTGTCGAGCATGATCTGGAGCGCGCCGACGCCGATGGTCAGCAGCACCAGCCCGATCATGTCCAGCGGCAGACGGGCGGTGGCGGTCTCGCGTTCACGCAGTACGACCCAGGTGACCAGCGCGGAGAAAATGCCCACCGGCACGTTGATGTAGAAGATCCACGACCAGCTGATGTTGTCGGTAATCCAGCCGCCGAGGATGGGGCCGGCGACCGGCCCGACCACGGCGGTCATGCCCCAGATGCCGTTGGCGAACCCCCGCTTTTCCGGCGGATAATTGGCGAGCAGCAGACTCTGCGACAACGGGATCATCGGGCCGGCGACCAGGCCCTGGGCGGCCCGCATGGCCAGCAGAAAATAGAAACTCGGCGCCATGCCGCAGGCCAGGGACGTGGCCGTGAACAGCGCCGTGCAGATCACGAACAACTTGACCTCGCCGACACGTTTGGCGAGCCAGCCGGATACCGGCACGGCAATCGCGTTGGCCACGGCGAAGGACGTGATCACCCACGTGCCCTGGCTCGACGATACCGCCAGATTGCCGGCGATGGTCGGGATCGACACATTGGCGATCGACACATCCAGCACGTTCATGAACACCGCGAGCGCGAGGCTCAGGGTGACCATCACCAGTGCGCCGGTCGGCAGCGGCGCGTCGACGGCGCGAGCCGCCCCGGCGCTCTCGCTCATGAGCCGCTGGCGTCGCTCGTGCCGGCGTTGTGGCCCGACGCCGCGCCGTCATTGGCGGCGACGATACGCCGGATCAGCCGGTTGGCGCCGGCGAGCCGCTGTTGGTAGACATCGGTGTGGTAACGCGGCTTGCTCGGCGCCTTTTTCGCCAGTCGTGGCCCGCTGGTGTCGTGCAGATCGACCGTTACATTCATCGACAGGCCAAGGCGCAGCGGGTGCTTGTCGAGCTGGTGATGGCTGTTGTCGAGGACGATGCGCACCGGCACGCGGCGCACGATCTTGATCCAGTTACCGGTTGCATTCTGCGGCGGCAGCAGTTCGAACGCCGAGCCCGTGCCGGCGCTGATCCCGGCGACATGCCCGTGATAGGTCACGTTGCTGCCATAGAAATCGGACACCACCGTGGCCGGCTGGCCGATGCGCATCGAGGCGAGCTCGGTTTCCTTGAAGTTGGCATCGACCCAGATCTGGTCGTTGGGCACGATCGACAGCATGGGTTTGGACGGATCGACACGCTGGCCGACCTGCACCTGGCGCTGGGCGACATGGCCGGTGACCGGCGCCGGGATCCGGGTGCGTTGCAGGTTGAGATAAGCACTGCGCAGTGCGCTTTCGGCCTGCTTCACGCGCGGATGGTCGCGGACCGTGGTGCCGTTCGTCTGCGCCTTGAGTTCGGACAATTTGTGCCGGGCCGCGGCCAGGGCGGCGCGATCCTCGTGATAGGTCGCGCGTGAGCGCTCGAAGGCCTGGCGGGTCACGCCGTGGGCGTGGACCAGGTTGCGGTCGCGCTGGTAGTCACGCTTGGCCTGGGCCAGCGTGCTCTGGCGTTGCGCGATGATCGACTGCTGTTCGTCGACCCGGGCGTAGAGCTGGTGTACGGAACGCACGGTCTCGGCAAGTTGTGCCTCGGCGTGATCGAGTGCGTTGCGCGCATCGGCGGGATCGAGCCGGACCAGCGTCTGGCCCGCTTTCACGAGATCGGTGTCGTCGGCGGTGATCGACGTGACCGTGCCGCGGACCTGGGGCGTCAGCTGTACCCGATTGCCGTGTACGTAGGCGTCGTCGGTCTCGGCGTAGAACTGAGCGACCGTGAAGTAGTAAATGGCATAGGCCACGGCCGCGATCACAAAGATCGCGGCCAGGCCCAGCAGATACCATTTGCGGCGGCCGGACTTGCCCGAGGTTTCGGTCTCCGGCGAGGCGTTACTGTTGTCTTCGGCCATCACGAGTCCACGTGAGCGTTGGTAGCGGTTTGGCCGGTACCGGCGCCGGCCGCCATCGGCGAATTGCCGTGCTGCGACCAGCCCCCGCCGAGCGCCCGGAACAGATCGGCAGTGTCACGGTAACGGGTCACGCGCGCCTTGGTGTAGTCGAGTTTCGCACTCTGATACTGCGCCTGGGCGGTATACAGATTCACGTAATCCGCAGCCCCGTTGTCGAGTTGCGCGCGTACGGTCTTCAGGTTGTTCCGGGCTGCCTTGAGCGCGCTGCGTTGTGCTTCCAGGGTGCGCGCATCCGCTTCGATCGAACGCAGGCTGTTGGCCACTTCGCCGAAAGCCGACAGCGTGGTCGCGCGGTAGTCGGAAAGCGCGGCCACGAATAGATCCTGTGCCTGGCGCTTGGCGGCGTGCAGCCGGCCGCCCTCGAACAGCGGCGCGCTCAGCGAAGCGCCCAGCGAGTACAGGGCGAAGGCGGGGTCGCCCAGATCCGACGGCGTCAGCGCCGAGCGGCTGTAGGAACCGCTGATGCGGATATCGGGCAGCAGATTCGCCGTGGCCACGCCGATCTGCGCGCTGGCCGCGTGTACCGCGGCAGCCGCGGCCAGGATGTCGGGTCGTTGATCGACCAGTTGTCCCGGCACGCTCACCGGCAGCTTGCGCGGCAGGCGCAGCTGGTCGAGCGTGAAGCCGGGATCACTGAAGTCGCCGGGATTGCTGCCGACCAGAACGGCCAGCCGATTGACCGCCAACGTCTTCTGCTTGCGCAGGGGTTCCAGCGAGGCCCGCGTGCGGGCGAGCTGGGTCTTGATCTGGGTCGCGTCGGCATCGATGGCCGCGCCGTACTTGATCTGCTTGCGCACGATAGCCAGTGCGTTCGCCTGGCTTTTCGCGATATTGCGGGTGGTCTGGATCGCCGCATTGAGACCGGCCTCGGTAATCGCGGTTGCCACGACGTTGTTGATCAGCGTGACGTAGGTATCGATCACCCGATACTGCTGTTCGTCCAGATGGGCGTTGCTGGCTTCGATCATGCGCCGGGTCTTGCCGAACAGGTCGAGGTCGTAACTCGCCGTCGCCTGCGCCTGATACAGATTGAACACATTCGTGAACGACGATTGCGTGATGCCGAACTGGGCGCCGGTCACGCGATTGCGCGAATAGCCGCCGTTGACGCCGATCCGGGGATACAACGCCCCCCGGTTCTCCTTGACCACTTCGCGGGCGGCCCGGATACGGGCCCGACCGGCGGCCAGGGTCGGGCTGTGCTTGATGGCGCGGCCGATCAGCGCATCGAGCTTGTTCGAGCCGAATACCTTGTACCAGTCGGACCGCACCTTGCGGGCCCGCTCGAATGCCTGCTTCGGGATCGGCTCGCGCGTATGGGACGCCTTGGCCGTGCTGTCGCCGCGGGTCGTGCCGTTGATGTTGTAGGCGTTGTCCGCCGGCTTGGCCGGCGGCCGGTAATCCGGGCCGACGGTGCAGCCGGCGACCAGCGTGAGCAACATGAACGCGGCCGCCAGCGCAGGCTGCTGCGCCCGGGGGCGTGTGGAAAATGCGGTTCGCATGGGACCCGATCCGGTGGGAGTTCAGGTTGAACTGTACGGTTCAGTTCAGGTGCGTTAATTTAGTCGCTGGCGGTATGGGTGTCAAATACACATACCGCCCTGTGCCCGCTTGTTTCAATCGACTGTCCGTGGACGCCGTGTCTGCCTGCAAGAACCCATCCAAGAAAGCCGAACAGGTGCTCGACGCCGCGCGCCGACTCTTCGTCGAACGCGGCTTCGGCGCGACCAACATGGATGCGCTCGCGGCCGCGGCCGGCGTGTCCAAGGCCACGATCTATGCCCATTACGACAGCAAGGAAGCCTTGTTCGCCGCCACGGCCCGCCGTGAATGCCGGCGCTTGGTGGTGCGCATGGCCATTGGCGAGGATGTTGCCGAGCACCGTGCGCTGGATACGGCGCTCACCCACATCGGGCGGGCGTTTCTGGATGCGTTGATGTCCCCCGAGATCGTCGGCCTGTTGCGCATGGTGATCGCCGAGTCGACCCGGTTTCCCGAACTCGGTCAGATCTACTACGACAGCGCGCCGGGCCAGACGTTGACGAGCGTGACCTGTTATCTCGAACGGGCACGACGCGAGGGCCTGCTGATCGATTGCGATACGCGGCGTGCGGCCGAGCAGTTCCTGAGCCTGCTGCGCGGCGATCTCCATCTCCGGATATTGCTCGGGCATCCGCCGCCCCGCGCGGAACGCGATCCGGCGATCGACGAAGCCGTGGCCACCTTTGTCGCGCGCTACGGCGCTCGTGCTTCGGCGAGCTGACGGCCAGCCCCGAAGGCCGGCGGCGGGGTCGCGTTTGCGGCGCGGCGCGGGTAATGTAGCCGGGCCTATTGCTGTTGTTCCGAGGATCGCTGCATGCGCGTGAGGGTCGATGCCCGGTTTGCTATTGTCATTGCTGTGACGCTCGCGGCTGCCCCCGGCGTGGTCTGGGCGGCCGGGCGTGATGCACCGAGCGCGGATCGCGCGCAGCAGATCCTGGATCAGAACCGGCCGCTGGCCAAAAACGGCGATGCCAGCGCGCAGTACAACATGGGCGTGCTCTACGACCGCGGCTACGGCGTCAAGCGCGACTATGCCAAGGCGCGGCACTGGTACGAAAAGGCCGCCGCCCAGCATTATGCCCGCGCCGAGCACAATCTCGGCATCATGTACGAGGCGGGCAAGGGCGTGCCGCGCGATCCGGCCAAGGCGGCGCACTGGTTCCGCCGCGGCGCCGATGACGGCCAGACCGCATCCCAGAACAATCTGGCCGTGCTTTACATGAAGGGGCAGGGTGTGCCGCAGAATACCGGCAAGGCTGCGTTCTGGGCGGCGCGCGCGGCCGCCGGGGGCAACCGTGCGGCGATCGATAATCTGCCGCGGATCATCGCCGGTCTGCCGCATGTCTACGTCAATGCCGATCATGTGAACGTGCGCGCGCAACCGGATCGCAAGTCGCGGGTCGTGGGGCATGCCGACCGCGATACGGTCGCCGTCGTGCTCTCGCGCCGCAACGACTGGACGCAGATCCTACTGCCCGATGACGACACGCTGGGCTGGGTAGCCAATTTCCTGCTGCCCGGCAGCCAGGGGGCAACCGCGGGCAACGCGGCCCCCGCGCAGGACACCTCCAATGCAGGCGGCGCGGTCGACGCCGCAACCGACGCCACAACGCCAGCCGCATCGGATTCCGCCGCGGCCGATCGCGTGGCGAGCGCGAACAAAGTGCCCGCGAAATCCACGCGGCCCGAGACGAAGCCGCCCCGGCTTGCCGCCGGCGGCGACAGTCTCGTCGTCGACCACCGTCAGCAGCCGGCGCGGTCGACGCCTGGCAAGGAGGTCGCGCCGAAGAGCGCGCCGGACCGGAAGTCATCGGTTCCGCCAACACCGGCGGTCGCGACGCCACACCAGCACGCGCCGGTGGACCAGGCGTTGCCGAAAACGGCGGGCGCCGGCAATGGCGGAGGCGGTGGAAAACCCGAGGCCGGGGGCTCGGCGGCAGCGACGCCGCCCGCGGCGAAGTCCGGCTCGTCCGGTTCGCTGATCGCGAAACCGAAACCCGAGCCTAAACCGAAACCGAAACCGGCGCCGAAGACAAAGGCAACCGAGCCGGCGGCGACCGCGAAACCGTCTCCGGCCCGGGCATCAACGGCAACCCATGCCACGGTGGGCGTGGACGCGATCAACGTGCGCGCCAAGGCCAGGCGGGGCAGTCGTGTGGTCGGTCAGTTGCATCGCGGCGACCGCGTGAAACTGCTGGAGGAGCACAACGGTTGGCGTTACGTGCGCACGGCCGGCGGCATGAAGGGCTGGGTCGCGGGTTATCTGCTCGTGATGCCGTAGCGTCTTCGCGCCCATGAAAAAGCCGTCTCGGAAAAGACGGCTTTGCATGGCGGCCTGTGCCCGGTGTGCGCGTCAGCCGTCGTCGACCGGTGGTGTCGGGCGAACCAGGATTTCGTTGACATCCACGTGGGCCGGCTGCGAGAGCGCGTACATCACCGAGGCGGCGATGTCGCGATCGCTCAGGGCGTGTTCGGGGCGATCATCGAAGAACGGGGTATCGACCATGCCCGGTTCGATCAGCGTGGTACGCACCCCAGTACCCCGCAACTCCTCTCGAACGCCATAGCCGATCGCGGAGACCGCCCATTTGGTCGCGCTGTACATCGACCCCGGGAGGGTCACCCGGCCGGCCGCCGAGCCCGTGATCAGCAGATGCCCCCGGCTGGCCTTGAGGGCTTGCGCGGTACACTGGATGGTCAGGCCGACGCCGTAGACGTTGGTCAGGATCATGTCCTTCCAGACGTCGCTGTCGGCGCCAGTGAAACCGCCCGGTTTGCCGCCAATGCCGGCGTTGGCAAATACGGCGTCGATGCGCCCGAAACGCTCGAGTGTCGTGTCCACCATCGCTTGCTGCGAAGCCTTGTCGGTGACGTCGCAGGTGATGGCGATGGCTTGCCCGCCCAGTTCGTCGACCAGGCTGCCCAGCGTGGCGGCGGTACGCGCGGCGAGTGCCACGCGCCAGCCTTCCGCCACGGCCGCGCGAGCGGTTGCGGCCCCGATGCCGGTGGACCCGCCCGTGATCAGCAGAACCGCGTCACGCATGACTGCCTCCTGATTCGAATCCGTGTGGATGCCACCGCACGCCGGTTATTCGTGGGCGTGATTTTCGTCGTGGACGTGCCCGTGCTCGAGCTCGGTGTCGGTCGCCGGGCGGATATCGGCGACGTTAACCGTGAAATCCAGCGTCTGGCCGGCGAGCACGTGGTTGCCGTCAACCGTGACCTCATCGCCCTCGACATCCTTGATCGTGACGATCATCGGGCCGGCATCCGACTCGGCGCGGAAACTCATGCCCGGGGCGAGTTCGTCCACGCCCTGAAACGCTTCGCGGTTCACTTTCTGTACCAGCTCGTCGCGATAGGGGCCATAGCCTTCCTCGGGCTCGACCGTGGCGCGCACTTCGTCGCCCTCGGCGCAGCCTTCGATGGCCTTCTCCAGGCCCGGCACAATGTTTTCGTGACCGTGCAGATAGGCGAGCGGCTGCCCTTCGCTCGACTGATCGATGATTTCGCCCTCGGTATCGCGCAGGACGTAATGGATACTGACGACGTTGTCGCGCTGCGCTTGCATGTTGGCCTCTTGGTGTTTGCGTGCTTTGTTCATGAGCCTTCGAACGTTGCGACGATCGACAAAAATACAATGCCGGCAGCGCAATTGATTGTCCGATGCCCGGTGGGTGGCCCGCGGCCCATGAAAAAGCCGGGCCCGAAGCCCGGCTCGCGGTCATGCTTTCGATCGACGCGATCAGCCGTCCAGAGCGGCCGTGAGCGTGATCTCGGCGCCCTTGAACAGGCGCGAGACCGGACAGGCATCCTTGGCCTTGTTGGCAGTCTGGCGGAACGTTTCTTCGTCGAGGCCCGGGACCTTGCCATGGCAGATCAGATCGACCTGCGTAATCGTGGGCGTGTCGTCGAGCGAGAAGTGCACCTTGGCCTCGGTCCGGATCGAATCGGGCGTATGCCCGTCGGCGGCGAGCATGGCGGAAAACTGCATCGAAAAACAGCCCGCATGGGCCGCTCCCAGCAACTCCTCCGGATTGGTGCCGGTGCCTTCCTCGAAGCGGGTCGTGTATGAGAATTGCCCTTCAAAGGCACCGCTTCCCAGCGCCATATTGCCTTTGCCGGACTTCAGATCACCCTGCCACTGGGCATTGGCCTTGCGTACGGGCATTGATTGCTCCTTTGCGGTTTCGACGTGCCCACTGAATCTAAGGGGCACACCATCATAAGACAAGATCATGGCTGCTTCGCGGGCAGCGAACGATGCCGGCAATGCGCTGCAATTCGGCTGATTCCGTATTTGTGGAGCTCCCGGGATACTGCTAGGTTCGAAAGACGACTCGATAACACGGGCTTTCCCGACAACAATGAGCGACACGAGCGACGACAGCTTTTCTGTCGACAGTGACGACGTACAACGGGCCGTTGTGGCGGCCGCCATGGGCAATGCACTGGAATGGTTCGATTTCAGTGTCTATTCCTATATGGCGGCCACCATCGGCAGCGTTTTCTTTCCTTCGCACAGCAATTCGGCGGCCTTGCTTGCCGCGTTCGCGGGCTTTGCCGTGGCGTTCATGGTTCGCCCTCTGGGCGGCCTGTTCTTCGGCCCGCTGGGCGACAAGATCGGGCGCTCGGCTGTCCTGGCGACGACCATCATCCTGATGTCGATCGGCACCTTCGCCATCGGCGTGCTGCCGAGTTTCCAGGCCATCGGCATCTGGGCGCCCATCCTTCTCGTCCTGGCCCGCCTGGTGCAGGGATTTTCCACCGGGGGCGAATACGGCGGGGCCGCGACATTCATCTGTGAGTATTCGCCTGACAGCAATCGCGGCTTCCTGGCGAGTTTCCTGGAATTCGGCACCCTGGGTGGCTATATCTTCGGGGCGCTGCTGGTGCTGGGCACGCATATGATCATGGGCGACGCCGCCTTCCACAGCTGGGGCTGGCGCATCCCGTTCCTGTTCGCTGCCCCGCTGGGCCTGTTCGGCTTGTATCTGCGGCTCAAGCTTGAGGACAGCCCCGCATTCGAGGCGGTCAAGGAGAAGGGCGAAGCCAAGGGCTCGCTGGGCGAGGTGGTCTCCAACCACCTGCGTCAGCTCATGCTCTGCATGGGGCTCGTGCTGATTCTCAATGTCGCCTACTACGCGATCCTGACCTACCTGCCTTCCTATCTCACGTCGGAACTCCACATCGGCTCGATCGAGTCCACCCTGCTGCTGGTGGTCACCATGGTCGGCATGATGTGTGTGATCTACCTGTTCGGCGCGCTGTCGGACCGGATCGGGCGCAAGCCGGTGCTGGTCGGCGCTTGCACCGGCTTCATCCTGTTGTCGTATCCGGCGTTCGTCATGCTGCAGACGACCGAGGTGTGGGGCATCGTCGCCGGTCTGGTGATTCTCGGGCTGCTGACGGTCTCGTTGGCCGGGACCATGCCGGCCACGTTGCCGGCGATCTTCCCCACCAACGTGCGCTACGGCGGGTTCGCGATCGCCTACAACATTTCGACCGCGTTGTTTGGTGGCACGGCGCCGTATGTCATCCAGTGGTTGATCGGTGTCACCGGCGACAAGTCGGTGCCGGCGTTCTATCTGATGACCGCGGCCGCCATCGCGCTCATTCCCATACTCCTCATCCCGGAGACCGCCGCCCGGCCATTGCCGGGTTCGAAGGCCCAGTATGCCCGCGGCAGCGGGACCGGCGGCGGCGGCCCGCAGAAGCAGCCGGCGCCAGCGGCCTGATCCGGTTGCCGCACGCCATGAGCCGCCGCTGGACGCCAGCGGCGGCTTTTTTTCGGCGTGCATTTCCGCCGGCATACAGCCGTTGGGTCAATGGGCGTAGATCATCTTTCGCGTCATGCCGCCGTCGGCGATCAGCGTCTGGCCGGTGATGAAGGCGGCGTCGGGGCCGGCCAGAAACGCCACCACGCCGGCGATGTCCGCGCCGATACCGACGCGGCCGGTCGGATGCTGGGCGTGATCCACCGCGCGCAAAGGGGGCGGGACATCGGCGCCGGCCTGCTCGCCGCGCACATCGATCCAGCCGGGCGCGACGGCGTTGACCCGGATCGCCGGGCCGAGGCTCATCGCCAGCGCGTGGGTCAGGGTTTCGATGCCGCCCTTGGCGGCGGCATAAGCCTCGGTCTGCGGTTCCGACTGATAGGCGCGGCTGGAGGCCATGTTGACGATGGCGGCGTTTGGCCGTCCGCGCAGCAGCGGGACGGTATGCTTGGTCACCAGGAAGACGCCGGTCAGGTTGACGTCGATGACGCGGTGCCAGTCGGCCAGCGCCAGTTGTTCCACCGGGCCGTTGAACGGCGCTGCGATGCCGGCATTGTTGACCACCAGATCGAGCCGGCCGTGCCGGTCCCGGATTGCGGCCGTGGCGGCCTGTATATCGGCTTCGCAGGCAACATCCGCGACAGTCGTGAATACATTATTCGCGTGTGCGCAGTTGCCCGGGTCGGCGCGCAGGTCGTCGAGCGCCGCTGGATCGCGGTCCAGACACCACACGATATGGCCATCGGTCATCAGGCGTCGCGCGATGGCGCGGCCGATGCCCTGGGCCGCGCCGGTGATCAGACAGATTTTGTCGGAAGCGGTCATGCCGGAAAAATGGCTTGGATTGCACCGCCGATAGTGCGCCGCGTGGGCGCCGAACAAAACCGCCGACAGGGCCGCGGATTTTCGCCCGGCCCGCCGGCTGGCCACCGCGTGGATAGCCCAGGCGCGCCCTCGGGGGTCGCGTGGAACAGCAGCAGGCCCTTGTGTCCTGTAACGTAAGTTCACGTCATGGATTTCGCGTGATTTTTCGTGTCAGGCAAGGCGCGGTGATGAGCCGTATCAGGGAATACGGCGAATCGCCACAACGCCGCATGGCGCGAAAAAGCGCCGAAATAGTGCGGCGAATTTGCGTTACAGGACACTGCTGAGACCCATGAAACAGCCTTTGAACGGATATCGCGTCTGCGATATGACGGCCATGATTTCCGGCCCGCTGGCCACCATGCAACTGGCCGACCAGGGGGCCGACGTGATCAAGGTGGAGCGCCCCGGGGTGGGCGATTACACCCGCCTGGCCTCGAATCGTCGGGCGGGCATGTCGGCCAGCTTTCTGAACAACAATCGCAACAAGCGTTCGATCGCCCTGGATCTGAAGCATGCCGAGGGTCTGGCCGTGCTCAAACGTATTGCCGCGACGTCCGATGTGTTCGTGCAGAATTTCCGGCCGGGCGTGGCCGAGCGCATCGGCATCGGTGAAGCGGCCATCCGGGAGGTGGCGCCGGATATCATCTATGTATCGATCAGCGGTTTCGGCGCGGACGGGCCGTATGCGGCCAGGCCGGTCTACGATCCGCTGGTGCAGGCGCTGTCGGGGCTGGCCAGCATTCAGGGCGGCTCGGACGTGGCGCGACCGCGGCTGGTTCGCACGATCCTGCCCGACAAGCTCACCGGTTATGTCGCCGCGCAGGCGATCACGGCTGCCTTGCTCGCCCGGGCCAACGGCGGTGGCGGGCAGCACATACAGTTGTCGATGCTCGACGCCGTGATCGATTTTCTCTGGCATTCCGACATGAACAGCCAGACGTTCGTCGGGGCCGACATGGACCAGTCGCAGGCCGCCAGTTTCATCGATCTGATTTACCAGACCACCACGGGTTATATCAGTGTCGCGGTGCAGACCGACGCCCAATGGCAGGCGCTCACCGAGGCCCTGGAAACCCCGCATTGGCGCGACGATCCGCGTTTCGCGACGCCGGCGGATCGTCAGGACAACATCGATGCCCGGCTGGCGTTGACCCAGGAGCGACTGCGCCGAGCCAGTGCGGAACACTGGCTCGAGCGGCTGACGGCATATGGTGTGCCCTGTGCGCCGGTGCTCACGCGTTCGGATCTGGTCGATCATCCACAGATCCGGGCCAACGGCAGTGTGCTGGAAACCGATCACGCTATCGCCGGGCGCCTGCGTCAGGCCCGGCCGGCGGCGCGTTTTTCCGCAGCTGGTGAGATGCCCATGCGCGGCGCCCCACCGCTGGCCGCCGATACCCGATCGGTGCTTGCGGACGCCGGTTACGACGCCGCCGCGATCGCGGCCCTGATCGACAGTGGCGCCGTGGCTGTCGCCGATACGCAAGGCAACCCCGGATGATCGATTTCTATTACTGGCCCACGCCCAACGGCTGGAAGATCTCGATCCTGCTCGAGGAACTGGGCCTCGCGTACCGGACCATTGCGGTGGATATCAATGCGGGGGATCAGTTTGACCCCGCGTTTCTGGCGATATCGCCGAATAACCGCATGCCGGCCATCGTCGATCATGCCCCGCCGCCCGACTGCGGCGAGGGCGCGGTGTCGGTGTTCGAATCGGGCGCGATCGCGCGCTATCTGGCGCAAAGGACCGGCGCGTTGTACCCGCCGGACGCGCGTCTTCGCACCCAGATCGACGAATGGCTGTTCTGGCAGGTCGGCAATCTCGGCCCCATGGGCGGGCAGATGAGCCATTATGTCAACTACGCACCGGGCGAACATGCGTATTCCGAGACACGCTATCGCAACGAGTATCATCGCTGCCTCGGCGTGCTGGAGCGACGGCTGGCCGATCGCGATTACCTGGTCGGCGAGACGTATACCATCGCCGATATCATAAACTGGCCATGGGTGTTGATCGCCAGGGCCATGGGGCAGCCGCTGGACGAATTTCCGCGAGTCGCGGCCTGGCGCCAGCGCATCAAGCAACGCCCCGCGGTCCAGCGCGGTGTGGATCTCGGCAAGCAGTGGCGGGGCGGCCAGCCGAAAAACGAGGCGGCACGGCGGCGACTGTTCGAGCAGACCGCGGATACGGCGCAGCCATCTTCGCGCGACTGAGCGCGACCAGTACAATTCCGGCCTTCGTCAGCCCCCGGGCTCATCGATCGTCAGGAGAGAGGTCATGTTTGCGTTCATCAAGGCGTTTGTTGCCGGGCTTATCGCCATGCTCGGTTTCAATCAGGGGTTGCTCTGGCTGTTCGATCGCCTGTCGATTGCGGACACCACGAGCTGGAGCCCGCAGGATCTGCCGGGGACCGGCATACCCGTCGTGGCATGGCTGGCGCTCTGGGGCGCGCTGTGGGGCCTGGTGGTCTGGTCGCTCGTACGCCGTGCCGAAGCGGCGGGCTATTACGTCGGCGCGATCATTCTGGGCGGCGTGCTGCTGACCGGTGCCGCCGCAGCGATCACGCCCTGGCTGGGCGGCGTGGTGTTCGGCGTATCGCTGGGCGGTTATGCGATGAACGCGATCGGCGTGGTGCTGGCGGCCAATGCGGCCTACGGTCTGGGCTTTGCCGTGATCATGCGGCTGTTGCATCCGCCGCGTTGAGCGGGCCGCCGCGGCCGGCGGTGGTCGCGGACCGGAGCGGCCGTTTCAGGCGGCGGTGAATCGGCGCGGCAGCCTCGGCATGAAACAGCTCGGCTGGCCGTCATCGCGGCCGTGACTGATGAGACAAGGATCGCCGCCGTGACTGCGCGCGTGAGCGGCGGACGCTCGATCCCGGGCCGAGGCCGCTGCGCTGGGTGGTGGTGAACGCCGGCAACGGCTGCCCCGTCGGCGTCGGTGCTGCGCCCGTTGTTGTCCACGCCCCGCGTGATCCGGCACTCGTGGGGCGCGGCCGGCGAAGGGGCGAGCGCCTCGATGGCGTTGCCGAGGAGGTGGCGCCGTACCTGTCGGGTGAAGATGCGCGCCATCGGCAGTTCGATGGCTCTGAGTTCGCGCTTGTCCGGCCATTGAAACGAAACCCGCTCGGATCGAGGGCTCGGCGGCCGCCATTCGCGCACTTCGCCGGGCACGGGAAACAACGACGACCGGAGCATCGTCGGCCGGCCCTCGCGCGAAGTCGCGCAGATGAGAAATGACTTGGGCCGGCCGCTGGATCCCGTATTCGGCGCGTAGCAGAAGATCGGCCTGGGGGCAGCCGTCACGCGCGCGCCCGCGAGTGCCCGGCTGACGAGGTTGTGCGGGCCGAGGTCAGCGGTTGGCCCGGATCGTGCGCCAGCCCGGTGCCGAGTGAGGTGAACAACGCGGCTGCGTTCGCGCATCGCGATCGGCTTCTGCCGCGCGTTCATCCGGTCCCGGGTGTGTCGGCCGCTTCGGTCAGATCGATGGCGAGCCCGGCCAGGCGCCAGGTTGCGCCGGCGCGATCGCGCGCCGGGAAAGCAGGATCACGAATCCGGCGGATTTCGCCGTGCGGTCGATCGATACGGAAGATCTCATCGTATAGCCCTTGTGCCGCGTCGCGTTTGCACGCCTTGCGTACCCGTTCGCGACCACTTTCATAAACCCGGGCCAGGCGTCTTCCCGGGTCTTCGTAGAGACTGGCACAGGGTTGTCCCCAGATGTGCTCAGACGCGGAGCTGATATAAATCGGTTCGTCGCCGGGCGGGTTGGTCATCCAGAACACTTCCCCGATATGCTCGGCAAGTTCGCGCAAGCAGCGCGTCTCGCGTTCGGCGTCCCTGGCCTGCGCCTCGCGGCGCGCCAGACCCGAGCGAAATGACGCGATCTGTTCGTGCGCCGTGGCGAGGCCCCTGGGCAGGGGCGCCGGCGTGTCGGGTTCGTGACATGGGACCGATCGGTTAGCGGTGGCGAAACACCCCCCGCGACCATAATATATGGGCGTTGCGTATGGTCGCCTTGGCGGCGCGCGCGAGACAGAGGCCGGGTAGCCAGGAGACGCTATGCGTAATGATTTTGCTGTTCATATCGTGGACGATGACCCCGGCGTTCGGGAGTCAATGAAAACGCTGGTACGGGGCGCCGAATATCCGGCGTTCTGTTATCCCAGTGCTTCGGCCTTTCTGGAGCGCTGCGATTCGGTAACGGGGTGCGCGCTGATTGACCTGCGCCTGCAGGATATGGACGGCATTGCGCTGCAGAAGGAATTGATCGCGCGGCAGAGCCCCCTCGACATCGTCATGATGAGCGCTTACGGGGATATCGAACATGCCGTCGAAGCGATGCGCCTCGGCGCGGTCGATTTCCTTGAAAAGCCCTTCGACCCCGATTACCTGCTCAAGCAACTGTACGAGCTTTCGCGCGCGAGCGACACGAATGAGCGTCTCCAGCGCGAAGCGCGGCAGCGGGCGGCTCTGATCGATACCCTGACACCGCGCGAAAAGCAGGTGCTCAGCGGTATTGTCGACGGCCAGGCGAACAAGCAGGTAGCGGCCGATCTCGGCATCAGCGCGCGCACGGTGGAAACGCATCGCGTACACATCATGCAGAAGCTGCAGGCGGATTCGCTGGCGCATCTGGTGCGCATCTGGCTGGCCGCAGCCGCGTTGCAGGAGACCGCGTCCGAGCCATGAGACGCCCGGGTTCGACCGGTTGCAGCCGAAGAACCTCGAATGCGAACAAGAAAAGCCGCTGATTGTTGATCAGCGGCTTTTTTTACGGCGCTACAATCGCGGCCCGCGGCCCCGTACCGCATTGGATATGAGGGCCAGCACGAACAGCACGATAAAGATGAAGAACAGGATCTTGGCGATCGACGCCGCGCCCGCGGCAATCCCGCCGAAACCGAAAACCGCCGCGATGATGGCGATAATGAAAAATACGACAGCCCATCCGAGCATGACTCGCCTCCTTGTTGCTGCGCTGCGTCAAGCGGGTCGAGCGAAACGACTCGATTCGATGTTCGCGCATTCTCGCCGACGGGTCCGCACCACCTTGAGTATCGCGGGCAATCATGTATGACACATGAACCGCGCGATGAGAATTCGTCTTTGTCGAGACGGCGTTCAACCGAGTTGCGAACCCAGGTGTTTCTCGATCTCCGCATCGTTCTGGCCGGTCCAGTCCTTGTCGATGCTGGCCGCCACGCATTGCGACAGCGGGCTGTCCAGATGCTCGCGCAGCCGGCCCAGGAACTGGGGCGCGGCGACCAGCACGAGTTCATCGAAAGCGTTGTCGTTGAACCCCGACTTGAGTCGGGTCACGACTTCCTTGGCGAACATGTCTTCGTGCTTTTCGCTGGTTCGGGTTTGCGGATCGGCCTGGTGGCGCCCGTGCGCCGCCGAATCCTCGATTTCGCCCTTGCCGCCGGTGCGCAGATCGCCTTCGTGTTTGCGACTCTCGTCGTGATAGAACGCGTCCACGCGGGACAGCACGCCGGTTCCTTGACGCGAAAACAGCCGCGCGGCGGCTGCATCGGCGACCAGAATCCATTGCTTGGCCATGAAACCTCGCCTTGTCGGTCGCAACCGACCTTTTAGAACTTGCGTTCGAATTCCCTGAGTTTTTCCTCGGCCGCCTGCCGGGTGTCGCCGTATTTTTCCTGAATCTTGCCGAGCAGGTTCTCGCGCTTGCCGCGAACCTGTTCGACATCGTCATCGGTCAAGCGGCCCCAGTGCTCGCGCACGGCACCCTTGATGCGATCCCACCGGCCTTCGAACTGATCATCGTTCATGACGAACTCTTGATTGCAAAATGCATGAAATACGCTAACAGCGCGTGTTGATCACACCATCCGGGCAATTACCCAGGCGTGCTCGGGCGGGCTCAGGCATTCGCGGTCGCCGGGCATAATCTTTAAGCTCGGGGCTTCGTATCCCAATACCCGTGCCATGGCCGAACACGCCCGTTCCGATCTCGCCGACCGCCTTTTCCAGGCCCACGTCGCCCATGAACTGTCGGCCTGGCGCGGGGAGCGCGGCCCCGAGCGCCTGGCCGGTCTGGTCGACACGTTCTGGGACTGGGCCGAGCGCACCACGCTCACCGAACTGATCGATTGCGACACCGTGCGCGGTGCCGCCGAGCGCCTGGTGCTGGATCTCGACCTGCCGGATCAGCTGGCGGGCATCATCGGGGGTATTGCCGACGACCTGGTACGCCTGGACGTCAATCGCGACACGCGTGTGCGCGATGTGATCGATCAATCGCTGTTCGACGAGGGCGTGACCCTGGCGGTGGAACTCGAAACCCTGCGGGCGCGGCTCGTGCAGCGGCTGTTGAAAAGCCCGGTATACACCGCGCTGGCGTCTGACATTCTGTATCAGGGCATCAAGGACTATATTTTTTCCGATTCCGGGGCGATCCGGTCGATTCCGGGCGTATCACGGCTGATCAAGGGCTCGTCGAGCGCGGTCAGCCGGCGCATGCCGGGGCTGGAGGCGCAGGTCGAAAGCCGGGTGAAGGCCTATATCGAGGCCAATACCGCGCGCACGCTCGCACGCACCGAGACCTATCTGCTGGAGTCGCTGGACGGCGATCGTCTGCGGGCGCTGGCCGACGAAATATGGCGGGCGGCGGCCGACAAGCCATTGTCGATCGCCGACGCCATCGATTCCGACGAACTGCAACGGCTGGTCGATTATGGCCTGCAGGTCTGGCGCTCGCTGCGCGAGACCGAATACCTCGGCGTGATGATCGACCAGGGCGTGCAGACGTTTTTCGCGCGCCACGGCGACGACACACTCGCCGAGCTGATGCGCCATGTCGGTCTCGAGCGCGAGGTGCTGGCCGGCGAGGTGGCAGCGTTGGCACCGGATATCATCGACGGCCTGGCCGAAACCGGGCTGCTCGAGACCTGGGTGCGCGACCAGCTCGCCGATTTCTATGACTCGGGCGCCTTCGCTGCCGTCATGCGCGGCGACGACTGACCGCGATCAATCGTCGCCGGCCAGCACTCGCTGCATGAAGGCGGGCTGGGCGAAAGCGGCGTGGTGCATCGCCGGCGTGTAGTACGCCGTGTCGAAGGCCGGCTCGGCCGTGGGCGCGGCCAGTGCCAGGTCGTCGCGCGCGGCGAGCGTGGCCGACCACCAGCCGGTGGGGTAGCTCGGCTGCGGAAAACTCAGCAGGTGTGTGGCCGCGAACCCGGCGCGGCGCAGGCCACCGTGCATGTCGCGGATCAACTCGGCGTGCACCAGTGGTGACTCGCTCTGCTGAACCAGCAGGCCGCGCGGGGCGAGCACGCGATGGCATTGCCGATAGAAGGCTTCATTGAACAGACCCTCGGCGGGCCCGATCGGGTCGGTGCTGTCGATGATGATCAAATCCACCGATGCATCGCCAGCGGCGGCCATCCAGGCCACGCCGTCCTCGAACGCGAGCGTCGCTCTCGGGTCGTCGTTCGATTCGACCAGTGCGGGGAAGTACTGCTCGGCCACGCGGGTGACGCGCTCGTCTATATCGATCTGGGTAACGGATTCGACGCTGTCGTGCTTGAGCACTTCGCGCAGGGTGCCGCAGTCGCCGCCGCCGATGATCGCCACATTCCGGGCATTGCCGTGGGCGAAGATGGCCGGGTGCGTCATCATTTCGTGATAGACGAAGTTGTCGCGGTCGGTGAGCATGACCAGGCCGTCGATCGTCAGCAGCCGGCCGAAGGTCTCCGTCTCGTAGACCGCGATGGTCTGGTAGTCGGAGGTTTCCTCATGCAGTTTGTTCCGAATTTTCAACGAAAATCCGACGCCGAGTTCGTCGCTGGCCTCGGTGAACCACGATTCGTCCGCTACCATGGCGCGGTATGCTCCTTCGCCGCCGTCGGCGGCTCGATTCCACTGGATGAGTTCGCAGTATAGATGATGTCCGTATCCGCCCGAGAAGCCGCCGCCGAAGCCCGTGACTGGACGCTCGACGATGCGCGCCGCCTGTATCGTGTCGCCACCTGGGGCGATGGTTATTTCGGCATCAACGAGGCCGGGCATGTCGAAGTCCGGCCGGCTGCCGACATGCCCGGGGTCGATCTCGATGCCCTGGCGGACGAGATCCGGGACGCCGGCCTGCGTCTGCCGGTGCTGGTGCGGTTCACCGATATCCTGGGCGACCGGCTCAACCGGTTGGCCGATGCTTTCGACGCCGCCCGCGCCGCCCACGACTATGCCGGGCGTTATACCGTGGTTTATCCGGTGAAGGTCAACCAGCAGCGGTCGGTGGTCGAGCATCTGGTGACGGCTGGCGGCGACCGCGCCGGTCTCGAGGCCGGCAGCAAGCCCGAGTTGATGGCCGTGCTCGCGCTGGCCCGCCCCGGTTCGACCATCGTATGCAATGGCTACAAGGATCGTTCCTTCCTGCGCCTGGCGCTGGCCGGGCAGCAACTGGGCCACCGCGTTTACATCGTGGTCGAGAAACCCTCCGAGCTGGCGCCGATCGCCGAGCTGGCCGATGCGCTCGGCCTGCGGCCGCGGCTGGGTCTGCGGGTTCGGCTGGCCAGTGTCGCGGCGGGCCACTGGCAGAACACGGGCGGCGAGAAATCCAAGTTTGGTCTGACCGCCGATCAGGTGGTCGCGGCCGTGGCGCGCATGCGCGAACTGGGCATTCTCGATTGTGTATCCATGTTGCACGTGCATGTCGGTTCGCAGGTCGCCGATCATGCCGCGCTGGCCCGGGCCATGGACGAGACCGCGCATCTGTACCGCAGCCTGCGGGCCCTGGGCGCGCCGATCGATACGGTCGACGTCGGCGGCGGGCTGGCGGTGGACTACGAAGGCCGCGGCGCGCGTTCGTTCTGTTCGATGAACTACGGCGTGCCCGACTACGCCGAAGTCGTGGTCGGCGCGCTGGCCCGGGTGGCCGAGCGCTTCGACCTGCCGGCGCCGAACATCATCAGCGAATCGGGCCGCGCGCTCACCGCCCATCATGCGGTATTGCTGACCCAGGTCATCGACAGTGAAACCAGCGTGAACGTGGCGCCGGCGGCGCTCGACGAGGCCCTGTCGGCCTCGGCCCAGCTCGATCGGGTAGCGGCGCATCTGGCCGACGTGCAGGCGCGGTTTGTTGCCGGTGAACTCGGGCTGGCCGAGCGCGCCGAGGCCGAGCGCGAGGCGGCGGCGGTGTATCGTGCGCTCGCCGCACGGGTTCCCGAAGACGCCGACGAGCGCGCGGCGGTCACCGCGGCGCGCGAGAAACTCGCGACCAAGTATTTCGTGAATTTCTCGGTGTTCCAGTCGGTGCCCGATGTGTGGGCACTGGACCAGATCTTCCCCGTGATGCCGCTGGCCCGGCTCGACGAAGCGCCGGACCAGAACGCGCGGCTGTGCGACCTGACCTGCGACTCGGACGGCCGGCTCGACCGCTATGTCGACGACAACGGGCTCGACACCACGCTGCCGTTGCATGCACTGCGCGAGGAAGAGGTCTACCGTATCGGTATATTCATGGTCGGGGCCTACCAGGAGAACCTGGGCGACATGCACAATCTGTTCGGCGACACCGACGTCGTCGATGTCGAGATTCGTGACGGCGGCTGGCAACTGGGCGACGCCCAGCACGGCGATCGCACCGACGAATTGTTGACCTACGTGCACTTC
This sequence comes from Salinisphaera sp. RV14, assembly GCF_052044135.1. Classification (NCBI taxonomy): domain Bacteria; kingdom Pseudomonadati; phylum Pseudomonadota; class Gammaproteobacteria; order Salinisphaerales; family Salinisphaeraceae; genus Salinisphaera; species Salinisphaera sp. RV14. The sequence continues at coordinate 15,399 of NZ_JBQDYF010000015.1, read as the reverse complement.
GAGCCCGAGGCGCTGCGCCGGGCCTATCGCCGCAAGCTGACCGCAGCCGGACTCGCGCCGCGCGAGCGCGCCGAGTGCGAGGCATTGCTGGAGGCGGGGCTGGCCGGTTATACCTATCTTCTCGAGTCGTGACCGGCCGTATCGAACGGCCCGGGTGCCCGTCGCCGCCGGCCTGTCTCGATGTGGCCTTGTCCCGGCAAGGTGGCGGACCGCCCGCGGCCCGGCCGGCCGTTGGCGAGCGCGGGCCCGCCCATGGCCGATGGTGGGGCGAACGGTTTCAGTCCCGGGCGGCGACCTGAATCAATTCCGGGGTCGGCCGTGTCAGGTCGAGCGCGCTCAGCGTGCCGCCCCAGGCCGCGCCGGTATCGATGCCCCAGACGTTGTATTCCGGCCATGCGACGCGCTCAAGGGCAGACCAGTGACCAAACACGATGCGCTGGCCCGCGCTGACTCGCCCGGGGACCGCGAACCACGGTGTCAGTTCCGGCGGCGCGTCGGCCAGGGTCTTCTTGTAGTCCATGTCGAGGCGCCGGTTCGGCCCCACGAAGCGTAGACGCGTGAGCGCGTTGGCGATGAAGCGCAGCCGTGGTACGCCGCGCAGGCCGGAATGCCAACGCTCCGGCGTATTGCCGAAAAGCTGGCCGAGAAACGCCGCATGATCGGGCGCGCGCAAAGCGGCCTCCAGCTCGCGCGCGCGTGCCAACCCCTCGGCAACGGGCCAGCACGGCGGCAGCCCGGCATGTACCAGGGTCCAGCCGAGGCCGGCATCGTGGTGCATCAGTGGGCGGTGGCGGAGCCAGTCGAGCAGCGATTGGCGGTCGGCGGCCGCAAGCAGCGATTTCAGACTGTCCGGCGCACGCTGCGCGGCGTCCGCGCGCGCGGCCAGGCTCAACAGGCTGAGATCGTGGTTTCCGAGTACCGTGATCGCGGTATCGCCAAGCGCTTTGACGCGCCGGATCACGCCGGCCGAATCGGGGCCGCGGTTGACCAGGTCGCCGACGAACCACAGGCGCTCGATCGGGCCGCGCGCGGCCAGCCGGTCCAGCAGCTTGTCGAGAAGGTCCGCGGCGCCATGAATATCGCCAATGGCGTAGATGCTCACGAGATCCGGGGTCACGAAATGGTCGGCTCAGTCTGCCGATCGCGCGGGCGCTGTGCCACCGCGGGCGGCGAAAATCAGCGCGCCGGGGTCTGCGTGCACGACCTGCCAGCGCTTGTCATGGCGCAGCGTATCGACGAGCGGAGCGCCGCGGGGGAGCAGGACCACGCGAATGCCCCAGTGACGGAACAGCGCGCGCCAGTGTTCGCGGTATTGATAGGCGCGGAACCAATGCAGCACGAATGCCTCGGGATACATGTCGAAACGCGTATCGATGAAAACGCGGCGGCCGGGGGTATAGAAGCGCGCGCAACTGCCGGCGATTTCGCTCGAGAACCAGTGGGTATTGGCCGGGTAGTGCCGATCCAGATAACGCAGGGAGGCTTGCAGTGGCGCGCAGCCGGCCAGATGAGCCGGGCCCGCGGTGGCGGGCGCGCCAAGGGTAATCACCACCGCGCCCAGAAGCGGCAGTCCGGCGACCGTGGCGCGCCGTGCGAGCGGTGTATCCAGCGGCGCCAGCGCCGCACGCAGCCGTTTCGGCGACAGCCGGGCCCCGGCGTGGGCGAACAGTCGCGGCGCAATCAGGGCATAGAACAGGCCGGCCCAGACCACGAAGCGCATCGCGGTGCATGCGAGTGCGGTGAATACGGCCACGTGGATGACCTCGGCTGCACTCAGCACACGGCGAAACACGAGCACGAGAGCCGCGAACGCAAGCACGAGCGCTGCGCCCGCCTGCATGTAGGCATTGTCCAGGCGCGGCGGCATGAGTTCGTGGATGTGTGCGTTCATCCGGGTTTCGAGCGACAGATTCACGATATAGCCATACAGCGTCCAGCCATAGGGATTCAGTCCGCTGGCCAGCACGGCCACGATAAACAGCAGGGCGTAGCTCGGCGGCGAGGCCGTGGCCGCAATCGGGTCGCGGGCCCGGGTCCATAGATCACCGGCGGCGAATAAAGTGATCGAGAGCAGGCCGAGGGTGAATCCCAGATGCATATTCGACCACAGCGCGTAGATCGCCGCGATCCACGCCGCCGTCGCCAGTCTGTGCGCGTCGCCGGCGCGCAGGCGCTGGATCACGAGATACTGCGCCAGCAGAGCAAGGTTGCTGGCGAGCATCGGTCGCAGCCCCAGATTCGTACTGACCGGCAGCAGGACCAGTGCACCGATCAGCATCGGCCAGAATGGATGGACACCATGGCGGCGCAGCGCGCAGGCCGGGATGAGCGCATAGGTCGCCAGGCCCAGCAGGCCGACGGCGAACACGCTGCCGGTTATCCCGAATACGCTGTACACGGGGGCGGCGATGGCCTCGAACAGCCATTGATAGAGCACCCAGTGGCGATCCGGGAAAGTCCAGGAAAACAGATCGCGATGCGGCAGGCCGTTCGCCCAGATCGCCTGTCCGGCACGAAAAAGCCAGCCCCAGTCGGCCGTGATCGCGCCGAGCTGCATATGGCGCGCGAACAACCAGACAGCGATGACGAACACAACGGTGCCCGGAACAGCGATCGCGAGCGCTGGGGCGAGGCGCCGGATCACGGGTCTCACGGTTGCCGTAACCGCCTGCGACTGCGAGTATTATTATCAGGGGGCACAGCGTGGCGAGATCGATTGCCGAAACGCGCGACCGCCGGCGCGTCGAGCGCCGGCCGAGCGCGGATCGCGCCGCGTCGCAAGGGATCGATAAGCGACATGAAGGCAGACTCCGTAACACGCGACCGACGTGCGTCCGCGCCCGCGCTCTTGGACGGCCCGGGACAGGGCGAAACCACACCGCGATCGAAAAGCCGTCAGTTTGCCATGCCCGCTCGCCGGTGTTTGCCATATATCGGAGGGTCCGCGTTTAGATGAACACGGCCCGGAGTACGAACAACCGTCGGTGGGGCGGGTTGATCGTGGCGGTGCTCGGTGTGATCGGTGCGATCTATCTCGGTATCGGCGCGCGCAACGCGGCACTCGACGGCGCCATCCGGCAGGCCACGACCGAACTCGCGCCGACTCTGGGCGCCCGGGCCAACGGCAGTCCCCAGGCCGTCGTCCACCGTCTGGTCACCACCGACGCCTCGGACATGGCCTTTCTCACGGTACGCGACCGCGCGCACCGGCTCGTCGCCTCCGATGGCGCGTGGTCGCACTGGTTCGCAGGCTGGGCTTCACAGGCAACGGTGCGGGCCTGGCGTGCCTGGCTGTATCGCACGCTGTGCGCGGATACGTATCGATCGGTACTCGACGGCGCACAACTGCACGCGGGTGTGCCGTGGTGGCGGGTGGCGGTCATCGCCGGGCCGCCATTCTGGGCGACGTTGCTGCTGTCGGCTCTGGGCCTGGTGCTGTTCGAGCGCGAGCGCCGTGCGCACAGGCAGGCGCCGCCCCGCCTCGCCGCCAAGGGGCCGGGGCCGGCATCGGCTTGGCGCGAATGGCTGCGTCGCGCGCTGCCGGCGCGGCGCAGCGAGCCGCCGCGCCCGGCGACCGGGGCGAGCCCGGCGCCCGGGTTTGAGCCGATCGGTGCCCGGGGGCGGACGCCGCCGCCGGCCCCCAGGCCGACGCCGGCGCCGTCCCGGAATGACGACAAGCCCGCGCCGGAGTCGCCGCCCGCGGCCGTTGACGAGCCGGAGCAGGTTGTAGCGCCCGCGGCCCGGGCCGGCGCCGAGTCGGCCGAGCGTACGCCGCCGGCGCCCCACACATCGTCGGCATTCGGCCCGTACCTGCTTCGTTTTCAACCGGTCTGGCGCGGCGCCATGGATGGTCTGCTCGCCGGGGCGGCGGTGCGCCTCGTGCCCGCCGACAACGCCGATGCCCGGCCGCGCACGCTCGGAGAGGTGGTGGCCGAGGGCCCGGACGAACCCGAGGCATGCCGGACATGCGTACAGTGGTTGATGCGGCGGCTGATCACCCTGCAGGCGAACTGGCGCACCCTCGAACTGCCGCGTGTGCCGGTGGTGATTCTGCTTCCGGAGATACTGCTCGGGTTCGAGGGGGCCGGGCAGATCTGGGCCGAGGCGTTATCGCGATACGAGCCGGCCGCGGGTGATCTGGTGTTCTGTGTCGAGCGCCTGCCCGCGGCGGGCGAGACGACGCTGCCCGTGCGCTGGGCGGTCGCCGAGCAGCGCACGCGTGACGGCCAGCTCTGGTATCGCCTGATGTCCGGCGAAGACGATCAATCGTCGGCGGGCGCGGTTGCCGACGGGACGCGCTTTGTCCTGCCTGACGACGGCGCGATGGACAGCGCACATCAACCGCTGTCGCCGCGCGCTTTCGGGCGCCTGATGAGCCGTTCGGAGCTGGCCCCGCTATAGGGTATGCATGCTCATGACCTCCCGGCCCGCCGCGCTGGGGCGACCTCGGTCTCAGCCGGCGTCGGTCGCCCGGGCGGCGGCGTTGGCCAGGCGGGCGAAGTCGGCCGCCGCCAACCGTTCCGCGCGCTCGCCGGGCTCGACATCGCAGGCGGCGATGGCCTCGGCGTCGAGAAACCGCTTGAGGGCATTGCGCAGCGTCTTGCGGCGTTGTCCGAATGCCGCGGTCACGATGCGATCGAACATGCGCGTATCGTCGATGACGAAGTCCGGCGGTCGCGGGACCAGGCGAACCACCGAGGACATCACCCTGGGCGGCGGACGAAACGCGCCCGGTCCGACGTCGAACAGCAGGCTTGCCTCGGCGCGTGCCGCGATGGCCACCGAAAGACGGCCGTAATCGTGGCTTCCCGGCACCGCTACCATGCGATCCACGACTTCCTTTTGCAGCATGAAGTGCATGTCGGTGATCTCGGCGCCGCTTGTCAGCAGGGCGAACAGCAGGGGCGACGAGATGTTGTAGGGCAGGTTGCCGACCAGCCGCAACGGCCCCGCGCGGCGCTTGGCGAGCGCGCCGTAGTCGATGCCGAGCGCGTCGCCGGCGATCACTTCCAGCCCCTTGCGCCGGGCCGCGCGGTCCGCCCAGCGGGCGATCAGGTCGCGATCGATCTCGATCACGGACAGCTGATCCAGCCGCTCCAGCAACGGTTCGGTCAGCGCGCCTTCGCCGGGGCCGATCTCGACCACGCAGTCGTCGGCATTGGCGTTGATGGCGGCGAGAATGCGATCGATCACCCCGCGTTCATGCAGGAAATGCTGGCCGAAGCGTTTACGCGCCATGATCGCTCGCCACCATGTGTGCTGCGATCTTCAGCGCCGCCTCGAGGCTGCCGGTGTCCACGCGGTCGGTGCCGGCGAGTTCCAGCGCCGTGCCGTGGTCGACCGAGGTGCGCACGATCGGCAGGCCCAGGCTCACATTGACGGTGCGCGAGAAACCGAGATGCTTGATCACCGGCAGACCCTGGTCGTGGTACATGGTCAATACGACATCGGCCTGGGCCAACTGGTCCCGGGTGAACAGTGTATCCGCGGGGAGCGGGCCCACGGCGTCGATGCCGCGGCTGCGGGCCGCCTCGATCGCCGGCGCGATGATGTCGATTTCCTCGCGGCCGAGATAGCCGTTCTCGCCGGCATGCGGGTTGAGCCCGGCGACCCGTATGCGCGGCCGGGCCATGCCGAAACGTTGGCCCAGCCCGGCGTGAAGCGTGTCCAGGGTATGCGCGAGATCGGCGCCGTTAATGGCACCGGGCACGGCCGAAAGCGGGATGTGGACCGTGGCCAGGGCAACGCGCAGGCTGCCGTCGTCGGTAGTCAGCATCATCACCGGCGCCGCGCTGTGGCAACGCGCGGCAAGATAGCCGGTATGCCCGGTGAAGGCGAAGCCGGCCTGATTGATCACCGCCTTGTGCACCGGGCCCGTGACCAGCGCGTCGGCTGCGCCGTCGCGACACAGCGCCACCGCGCGGTCGAGTGTGGCGAGCACGTACGGCACATTGTCCGGATCGAGCCGCCCGGCCTCGGCCGGGCGCGCCAGATCAAGCGGGTCCACGGTCAGTTCGCCGGCCCGTTGCGGCGATGGCGCCGCCGTATAGTCCACCGGCTTGATTTGCAACGCCAGGCCCAGTTGATCGGCGCGCTGACGCAGCAGCTCGGGGTCGGCAACCGCCACGATTTCGGCGGCGTGGCTGCGCTGGGCGATGCGTACCGCCAGATCGGGGCCGACGCCGGCGGGTTCGCCGGGCGTCAGCAAAACACGAGACAGGCGCGCCACCGGCGGTTACGAGCCGGGGGTGCCGGGGGTGGGCTGGTAGTTCGGCATCCGGATATCGACGTAGGCCTCGTCGCGCAGCTTGCGCAGCCACAACTGGCCCTTCTCGCGGGCGCGCTTGCGCCCGAGCGCCTCGCGCGCCTTGTTGCGCTTGGCTTCCTGCGTTTCGTCGCGCTGGCGACGGGCGATCAGCTTGATGATTTCGTAGCCGTCGTGGGTCTGGAAGATATGGCTGATCTCGCCCTTGTGGAGTTTCTCGATGTGTCGTCGGGTATCGGGAGACAAGCGGTTGAGCGGGATCCAGCCCACATCGCCGCCCTGGCGAGCGGTGCTGGTGTCGTCGGAATACTTGCGGGCGAGTGCGGCGAAGTCGGCGCCGGCAAGCAGGCGCTGGCGAATCTGCTGGGCCAGCTTGCGGGTCCGCGCATCGCTGCGGATCTCGTTGGGTTTCAGGATGATGTGGCGGATATGCGCCTCAGTCACCATGACCTTCTTCTGATGGGTGTCGGACGCGTTGTTCTTGCCGCCACGCTCGTTTTCGAGCTTGAGTAGATACAGACCGTCCGGTCCGCGGAATACCGGGCTGACCTGGCCGGGTTTCAGGCCGGCCAGCGCGCTGTCGAAACTGTCCGGCAACCTGGCGCCCGAAACCCAGCCCATATCGCCGCCGTTGGCCGCATTCGGGCCCTGCGAGACCGAACGCGCGGCATCGGCGAAGCTCGTCTTGCCCGATGTGATCTGCTTGCGGAGGGTGGTCAGCCGGTCGCGAACCACGCCCGCGGCGGTGGAATCCGAACCGCCGGTCACGTCCAGTTTGATCTGGCGCAGATGGTACTGGTGGTTGCGCGAAAAGCGCAGGGACTGGTTCTGCAGATAGCGGTCGACGTCCTGATCGGATACCGACACCTTGCCCATGACCTCCTTCTGGCGAACCTTGGAGATCTTGATCTCTTCACGCACGTGCTGGCGCAGATCGGCCATGCTCATGCCGCTCTGTTGGACCGCCTGGGTGAACTGCTGCAGATTCATGTTGTTGCGCTGGGCGATTCGCGACAGCCCCTGTTGCAGCTCGGCCTTGGAGACCTTGATGCCATCCTGATTGGCTTTCTGGATCTGCAGCTGGCGCATGATGAGTTGATCAAGCACCTGGGAGCGCAGCACGTTGCGCGGCATCTGGCCGATCTGGGCAGCGTTCTGCTGCTTGACCTGGGCGACCGCGGCATCCAGCTCGCTCTCGAGGATGACGTCGTTGTTGACCACGGCGACGATCTTGTCCAGCGACTGCGGTTTCTGGTTCTGGCTCGACATCCCGCCGAGCGAGAAGCTGTCGAGCCCGCCGCCTGCCCCCAGTTGCTGGGCGCTGGCGAGCGGTAGCGCGAGGACGAAGATGAGCCACCCGATGGCCGGGCGTAGTAGGGAGGGATATTTCATGGCGAACGGATCGTATCAAAGGTGCCGGTCTAGCGCGTTTGCGGCGTGGCGCTGAACATGTCGTGCTGTACGAACGACGACACGCTCTTGCCGAAGCGGCCGAGGCCGCGCAGCACGAACTGAAACATGATGGTGTTGTTCTGGCGGCTGTTGTAGTCCACATAGCGGCGCCACGCCAACCGTACCGCGTAACAGCAGGACGGGCGATATTCCAGTCCTGCCAGGGTCTCGATGTTTTGATGACGCTTCAACGAATAGTTCCATCGGCCGATCACATCGAGCCCCGAGCCCAGCGGTGCGCGAATGCCGATGGCCGCCTGCGATAGGCTCTCGAACTGCCCGGGTAAGAGCGTGGTCGCGTAAACGCGGCTGCCGTGACGATCATAGGACAGGCGTGTGACGTTGCGTGACGGACGGTAGTTGCGATAGTAGCGATAGCCGAGATCGAGTTGATAGCTGCCGCTATGGCCGATCGTGGCGGTCGCGATGGCGCGATCGATTTTCGCCGCATGCGCGTCGTAGCTGAGGGTGGCCCGCGTGGTGAACAGGTCCGACGGCGAGAACATGCCGCCGACGACATAATCGGAGCCGTGCTTGTTATAGCCGGTGGTCCCGCTGTCGGGCAGTCCTACCCGCAGCTTGCGAAAACTGGTGACCCGGCCGAGATCAAAGCGGGCCACGGTGCGCCCCGTATTCGGCGACACCAGATGCGAACTCACCCCGATGGTGATCTGGTTGGCATCGCCGATGCGGTCGATGCCGGTGTAGCGATTGTCCGCGAACAACTGATCGTAGTTGAGCGTGGCACTGCCCGAATCGAAGATCGGGATATCCGACTGGTTCTGATAGCCGACCAGCAGATACTGCATACGGGGATCGAGGGTCTGGATCCAGCCGTTGTCAAGCGTGCGCGAAAAGCGCAGGCCGGCATCGGCCTTGAAACTGGGAATTTCGCGGTTGATGGTATTTGGGATGGACTGGCCGTAGCCGTCGCTGGCCGCGTACTGCAGATTGCTTAGATCGTAGTGCGTGAGCCGGTAGGCCGCTTCGCTGTTGGCGAACCAGCCGCCATGATCCACGCCCCAGATCAGGCGTGGGCGCAGGTCGATACGGTAGGCGTCAATGCTTTGGTCGCGGCGGAAGTTGGTGAACTGGGCGTGGAGACCGGCCTGAAACGGCGCCGTGGGGGTCAGTAAATCGAGCGTGGCCTCGGGCATGCGCCGGTACGGACGAGGGTCGAAGCGCCCACCGAGGCCATGAAAATTGTCGTACAGAGTCTGAAAGCTCTGTGCCAGCAAGGAGAATTTAACCCCGGGCTGGACCGCCGTGAGCTCGAGGCTGCGATCGAGCTGATACCTGGATGTATCCTCGAGGGTGTTCGACAGGTCCCGGAAATAGTAGCGATCGGACACCCGGTTGTACTTGGCCTGGATGCCGATATGCGGGGTGATCTGGCCGGTATGCTCGAAGTGTTCGAGATCCCGTTCCGCGCCGTATGTGCTGTCGTAGGGCAACACCTGACCATCGAATTCGCCTGTCTGGTGCGGGGTCACATAGCGGAACTGGGCGCCGAGCTGAAAGCCGCGCGTGCTCATCACGCGTGGCGTCAACGTCGCGTCGTAGTTGGGTGCCAGATTGATGTAGTACGGCGTGGCCAGCTCGAAGCCGGTACGGCTGGAGCTGCCGAACGTCGGCGCCAGGAAGCCCGTATGGCGTTGATTGTTGATCGGGAAATTCAGGTACGGCGTGTACAACACCGGCACGCCGTAAATCTTCATGATGGCGTTATGGGCTACCCCGCGCCCGCTCCGGCGATCGATGTCAATACGTGGGGCCCACAGCAGCCAGGCCTTGGTCGGGCCGGGGCAGGTACTGTAGTCGGCGTCGTGTAGCCGGTAGCGGTTATCGCCGAGCGAGTTGACCCGGGCGGCCGTGCCGCGTGCGCCCGAGTCGAGCACCGAATAATGCGTCCCCTCGAATTCGCCGGTACGCCGGTCGGTGTTGATTCTGCCCTTGTCGGCGGTCAGATAAAGCCCCGAGAGCAGATACTTCAGGCCGCCATGCGCGGTCGCTTCCGACGTCTTGCGGTTGTAGCGGATGTAGGGGGCTTCCAGCGTCTGCCCGTTGCGTTCAAGATACACATGGCCCTGGGCGGTGGCGATGTCATGGGCCATGCTGGCCTGATCGGCCACGAGTGTGGATGCATTCCCCTTAGCCGGTAGACTCAGCGGGGGCGGGGCGACCGGGCAGCTCCGCGTATTCGAGCCGGCGGCCGCCAGTGCCGCCGGGGTATAGATCAACGCGCCGGACAGCGCCCAGCCCAGCACCCCGGCGCGTGTCGCGCAATGCAATTTGAAATGAATCACGGCGGGATGTCACACCAATTAGTACCGGCACGTGCCGAAACGCCATCGAGCGCCCGGCGGGCCGGCCGAAATCATTGTATTCGCAAGCGATGCCCCTTCGGCCTGCGATTATGCGCACCGCGGCGCGCCCCCGCAACGCAGACCGGGACAGCGCGCGCATGAATTCGGCCGTGGATCGACGCTACGATCAGCTCGTGGCATGGCTCGTCGCACGCATCGGCGCGCCGTTGGCATGGGAAGCCGTATCGGCCGATGCCAGCCGTCGGCGTTATTTCCGCGCCCGACGGGGTGACCGGAGCTGGATCGCCGTGGATGCGCCACCGGAATACGAGAACGTGGCCGCCTTTGTGGCCGTGGCCCGCCTGCTGCACGAGGCGGGACTCAACGCGCCGCAGGTGCTTCATCATGACGCGGCGCTCGGGTTCATGTGCCTGAGCGACCTCGGCGATCAGACCTATCTGTCGGTGCTCGACGACGACAATGCCGATGCCCTGTTCGGCGCCGCCGTCGGCGCGTTGCTCGACTGGCAGGGGGCCAGCCGGCCCGGTGTGCTGCCCGACTACGACCGGGCCACATTCGCGCGCGAGATGGCGCTGTTCAAGCAGTGGTACATCGCCGGCGAACTGGGCCACGCGCTGAGCGCCCGTGACGACCGGGCAATCGACGGCGCCTTCGATTTCATCCTTGATCGACTGGCGGCCCAAGCCCCGGTCTATGTCCATCGCGACTACATGCCGCGCAACCTGATGGCCTGCCAGCCCCTGCCCGGCGTGATCGATTTCCAGGATGCGCGCTACGGCCCGGCCGCCTATGACGTCGCCAGCCTGTTCCGCGATGCGTTCGTCAGTTGGCCGGCCGCGCGTGTCGACGGCTGGATCCGGCACTACTGGGACGGCGCGATCGGGCGCGGCCTGCCGGTGGCCGCGGACTGGGCGCGCTTTCGTGAAGACATTGCCCTGACCGGCGCTCAGCGCCATCTCAAGATCCTCGGCCTGTTCGTGCGCATTGCCCGGCGTGATGGCAAGCCACGCTACGCTGACGACCTGGACCGGTTCCGCGATTATCTGCGTCCCGTGGTCGCCGGCTTCGACGAGCTGGCGCCGCTGGGCCCGTTCATTGAAGCGAGAGTGCGATGAAAGCCATGATTCTGGCCGCCGGCCGCGGCGAACGGCTCCGACCGTTGACCGATCGCGTGCCCAAGCCGCTGATCGACGTCGGCGGCCAGCCCTTGATCGGCCATCATCTGCGCGCGCTCGCCGCGGCGGGGTTCGGCGAGGTGGTCATTAATGTCGCGTATCGCGCCGCACAGATCCGACATGCGCTGGGTGACGGGCGCCGCTATGGCTTACGCATCACCTACAGCCTCGAGCAGCCCGGGGCGCTGGATACCGGCGGCGGCATCGCCAATGCACTGCCGCTGCTCGGACCGGCACCGTTTCTCGTGATCAGCTCGGATGTATTCAGCGACATCGACTACGGCGCGTTGGCGGCGCAACGCGCGGGCGCCGAGGCGCACCTGGTGCTGGTGGATAATCCGGTACACCATGCCCGTGGCGATTTCGGCCTGCGTGGCGAGCACGTGGTCGATGCGGCGCCGCGACTGACCTACGCCGGGGTCGGCGTCTTCGCGCCCCGCTGGTTCGGTGGACGCAGTGAGACGCGTTTTCCGCTATCGACCGTGCTTCGCGACGCGATCGACGCTGATCGTGCCAGCGGTGAGCATCATCGCGGGCGCTGGATCGATGTCGGCCGGCCGAGTGCGCTGGCCGCCGCGCGCCAGGGTTTGAGTGCTGCCTGAGCGCGGCGCATGCCGGCACGTTTTTAGTATCTGGCCGCCGCGCTGCTAGAATCGCGCCCTCGAATGTCCGTGGCTCGAGGCCACGTGCCGAACCGAACAGGGAGATCCCGAATGTCGGCCAGTCATCATCGGTGGTTCCGCCACCTGATTGCGGGTGCTGCGATCGCGGCATCGGCCGCGGGCGCCGGCTGTGCGAGCCAGCGTGCCGTACAACCCCATATGCCCGATCAGAGCGTGCTGGACCCGGCCACGCAGGCGTTGCACAAGGCGGTATCCGTGCATGCCGATCAATTCGCGCCGCGCATTGTGGACAGTGCACGGCGACGCATTACGGTCGCCCGCGACATCCTGTTCAAGGCGGCCGAGAACGATCGTTCGCTGACGCCGGCCGAACACGATCGTATCCAGACACTGGTCCAGCAGGCGCGCCTCGACGCGCGCGCGGCGCTGGTCAAGACCCAGGCCGGCGCGGTCCAGAACCAGATCAGTCAGTTGCAGGGCAACAGCAGCAGCGACAATAACAACGGCAACGGCGGCAGTAGCGACAACAACGGCTACAACGGCAACGGCAGTAGCAGCGAAAACAACGTCTACAACAACGGCAGCAATGGTGCGCCGGGCCCCGGTCGAATCGGCGGCAGCGACACGACGGGCCGCCAGCAGCCGGCGCGCCCGGGCACGCCGCTCGGCCAGGGCGGTATGCCGGGCCACGGGATGCTGGGGGGAATGCGATGAAGCGTCTGATCGTAATGGGTGGGCTGACTGCGGTTTTGCCGCTGTTCGCCGGTTGTGCGGTGTTCGAATCCAGCCCGGTGCCGCCGTCGCCCTCACTGACCGGCGTCAAGGCTCAGAATGCCGCCTGGCATGACGCCATTCATCGCAGCCCCCACGCCGGCACGCCGACCTTCGGGCCCCTGTCCGATGCTGAAAGCGCGGTCCAGCGTGCCGAGGCCCAGCCGCAGGTCAAACAGTTCGATAGCCAGTCGCTGACCCGGGCGCAAACGTCATTGACGCAGGCCAAGAACGATTGGCAGGCCATCGCGAACAAGAAAAAGCGCAGCGATGATGCTCTGGCCAAGGTGGCCAATGAAGCGCACCGGGCGCAGCGTCTGGCCCAGATCGCGCAATACACGGCGCAGCGCGAAATCGGGTTGAAGCAACTCCATCAGTTGCAGGCGCAGCAACACCAGCAGCAGCGCGCGGCAGCGTCTTCGGGCCGCCTCGCCAGCGTCAGCACCCAGGATATCGTTGGCAAACGCGTGGTTCCGGACATGCTGGGCAGCCTGCATTTCCAGAGCGGTACCGCCCGCCTGACCCAGGCGTCGCATCCGGTTATCGGCCGGCTTGCCAAGCTCGCCAAGGCACATCCGAAACTCGGTGTGGCGATCTTCGGCTTTACTGACAACAGCGAGCCGCCCGCCGGTCGGCTGCAGGCGTTCGTCAATTCCAACCCGAAGCTGAAGCAACAGCACCCGAGCCATAAGCAGCAGGTTCAGGCTTACCATCAAGGCCTGTCCGATGCCCGTGCGCGCGATGTTGCCCAGCTGCTGGTGCAGGCGGGTGTCGACCCGCATCGGATCGGCGCACGGGGCATGGGCGCGACCCATCCGGTGGCGTCGAACGATACGGCCTCGGGCCGCCAGAAGAACGAGCGTGCCGAGGCCGTGATGGTGCCGCTCAAGCACAAGGGGAGCTGATCGCGGCGACGCAGCCGCAGAGGCGGCGAAGGCGTCGCCTCTGTTCACATGGCTGTCGACCTGCCGGCGGCCGGCGTTGCGATCAGGCCTACCGCTGCGGCCGCCATGTGTCGACGGCGACGAGCGGTCCGGGGGCGGGGATTAGACCGAGCGGACGATGCCGACGGCAAGCCCTTCGAGAGCGAAGCCATCGCGCTCGGGGTCGATCTGGATATCGGCGTACGCCGGGTTCTCTGCCTGCAGGCGGACATGGTTGCCGTCGCGCTGGAAGCGCTTCACCGTGACTTCGTCGTCGATCCGGAATACGCCGATCTGGCCGTTGCGGATCTCGCCGCCGGTTTTCACCCCGAGCAGATCGCCGTCCAGAATCCCGACGCCAATCATGCTGTCGCCGCGCACGGTCAACAGGTAATCCGCCGGCGCCGAGAACAGGCCGCGCGAGATACTCACGCGGCGCTCCACGTTTTCCACGGCGAGCATGGGCGCCCCCGCAGCCACCCGGCCGATGACCGCGAGGGTATCGCTGCTTTCGGCCGGCTCGTCGTCGGCGGTCTCGTTGGCGGTCGCCACCAGGCGAATTCCGCGGCTGCGGCGTGAGCCGAGTTCGATCACACCCTTGCGCGCCAGGGTCTGCAAATGTGCCTGCGCGGCATTGGCCGACGCGAAGCCGAGCGCGTCGGCAATCTCCGCCCGTGTGGGCGGGGCGCCGGTGCGCTTGAGGGTGGCTCGAATGAAATCGAACACACGTTGCTGCTTGGGTGTGAGCTTTGTCATGCTGTAAATATATCCAGCAACGAGGTGTGCGTAAAGCGTCCCCCTCCATTGACTGCGGCAGAACCGGCCCCTAGATTCATTGATGTTGCGCTGCAACATGCGTGGAACGACTCAATCGGGCTGTACGCCCACAGATCGCCGGAGGGCCGATCATGATCATCCAGGACATCGCATCGAATTTGCATCAGCGTGTTGAACGGGCCGGCCAGGCTTATCGCGGCGTCCGGCGGGCCTGGCGCGATACCCAGCGCGAGGCCATGGCCGTCGTCACACACAACAGTCGCTCGGTCGCCAATACTGAAATCGGCGCGGCCAAGAATATCTATACCTCCGCCCAGGCGGCGTTTCGGCGCGCCCGGCGGGACGGCCTGCGCAAGGTCGCGCAAAGACCCGGGCGCTATGTGCCGGCCGGACGCAAGCAGATGGTCGCGGCCTATCGCGCCACGCTGAAGCTTCTTGGCCGAACCCGCTCGGAACTGACCGAGATCGCCAGCGGCGGCTATCAGCAGATCACCGCGCAATTGGCCGGCTCGGCGGACGCGATCGTGGCGGCGCCGTCGATCGAGCCGGGCAAACGGTCCCCCGGGGCCGCACGCAAGCGCCCGGCGAAGCGTTCCGCCGCGACGGATGCCGGAGCGGCCAAGTCCGGGCGTAAGCCGACGTCGCCGCCGACCGCGACCTGAGCGGGCAACGGTACCGTCCCGTGAACGGCCGGCGGGCTCGTGAAATGGACCCGCCGGTGACTGCAGCGCCTGGCCCCCGACACAGGCCGGGGTCGCGTGCGCTTGCCGATATCAACCGGACTTCGACTCGACCGCAGGCGCTCAGCTCGCGGGCAGATCCTTGTCGCGTTCGATCATCGCGTAAGCTGAATGATTGTGGCTGGATGAGAAGTCGGTTGTCTCGGCAACTTGAGCAGGGCTCCCGCGGCGAGTGCCGCGGGATGCGTTTGCCGATGTCAACCGGACTTCGAATCGACCGGAGGCAGTCAGCTTGCGGGCAGGTCCTTATCCCGCTCGACCATCGCATAGGCGGAATGGGTTGTGGATTGTTGAGAAGTCGGCCGACTCAGCGACGTCAGAGCAGGGTTCCCGCAGCGCAAGCTGC
>NZ_JBQDYF010000014.1:0-93747 GCF_052044135.1 Salinisphaera sp. RV14 | reverse complement strand
GCGTCGCGCCTTGCCACGAACGCGCGCCGCCTCGCTGAATGCGACAAAATACCCAGGGCAGGACATTAGGCCTGGAGTGCAACTTCGCGCGGCATGCGCGATCCAACGCTGATAGCGATCGACCCGATGCGGGGGTGCCCATGAGCCTGATCTGTCGATATATCGATGGCGTGCCCCCCGCCACGGACCGGCGTGTCGCATGAATCCGGTGGCTGAACAGCCCGCGCGGCGGTCGGCGCGGCAGGCATGGGTCTGGGGCGGCGCCATCGTTGCTCTGGCCGCGGCGATGTTGGTGGCGCTGGTGTTGCCTGTCGGGGCGGCGGAAGCCCCGAGCCTCAGCTGGCTGAAGGATACGGCGACGCCCGGCATGGGCTGGGGCGAACCGTTTCGCCATCTCATCGCGCGCGCGGCAGCCACGCCGGATCGGCCGCTGGTTTGCCTGCTTGCGGCCGCGGTGGTGCTGAAATCGGCCCCGGCGGTGGGCGCGCTGTTTGCGCTGCGCCTGGCCGATGTGCTCGCGGCGGCGCTGGTTGCGGCCGTTGTCGTGCGGGTGGCGGAAACGCGATCGGCGGGGGTGCTCGCGGCACTGTTGTTTGTTGCCTCGCCCGCGCTCTGGGCCGCCGTGGCGGGGCCGCCGGGTCTGCTCGTCGACGCCGCGGCGACCGCCGTCCTGTATGCGGTGGCGCGTCGGCCGGCGGTGCGTCCCCGGGCGGGCGCGTTGCTGGGCTTGCTGCTTGCCCTGGTTGTGCTCATCTACAACGGCGCTGGCGTGTACGCGATCGCGGTCGGGCTCGGTGTGTGGCTGCACGCCGGGCTCGCGCACGGCGAGTGGCGGCTGTTCGCCAGTGGGCGGTTGACCGTGCTGGCGGGCTTGATCATCGCCGGCCTGACGCTCGTGGGCGTGCTCGGTCTGCCCGCGGGCGCGCACTGGCTGGGGCTGTATCGCAAGCTCGACCTCGCGATCGAGCGCAGCGCGCTGCCCGTGCCCGTCGGGATCATTGCCGCGGTCGTCATCGTGCCGAGTCTGATCGCCCTCGCCGAAACCCTGCGCCGGCCGGCGGGCATGGCGGGGCAGCTATTGTCGATTCTGGCGATCGGCACCATCGTGCTGTCTTGCGCGCCGCGCACGCCGCCACTGGCGGTGACCGCGCTCGCACCACTGGCGCTGCTCTGGTGGACGACCCCGCTGATGTCGACCGAGGCGCGCGGCCGTGCGTTGCTGGCGGCCGGATTTTATGTGCTGGCCGGTGTCGCCGCGGCTGGCGCGTTGCTGATACTCGGCCGGGCCGAGCCGTCGACCCCGGCGGCGCTGGCATGGGCGAGTCGGGGTGTGGCCATCCTGATGGCGTCGGCCGCACTCCTCGCGTTGGCGTCGGCCTGGCGCGGAACCCGGGTCGCGCCGGCCGGCGCGGCATCGCTGGCGCTTGCCGCGGTGATTGCGGCCGGCGCGCTGTGGCTGGCCGCACCCCAGCAGTTGTTCGCCCAGCGCGGCTACGACCGACAGTTGGCCGAGGCTATGGCGCCGCTGCAGGCGCGCCCGATTGCCGTGCTCGCGCCCGTCGGCGCACCGTTGTGGCGTGCGGAGCTGGGCCGCCCGGTGTTCGTGGCCCGCGATGTGTCCGCGCTGTGTCGTTGGGCCGCGGCGCGCGACGGGACGTCCGCGCCGCTGGCGCTGGTGCGCCCGCAGGCGACCGATGCCGTGCTTGGCCGCTTTGCCGGGGCGCGATTGTTGTGGCAGTCACCGGGCACGCCGCAGACGTCGGTCATGGTGATCGAGCTCGGCGATCGCGGGAGCCGGGGCTGCCGGGCCGGGCATTGATCCGGGCGCATGCCGCCGAGGCTGGCAAAAACCGACAAACCGTTTAGGCTCTGACGCATGACATCGGATGCACGTCGCGACGATTATCTCCGCGCCCTCGGTCTGGCCGACTGGCAGTATCGCGCCGACGGGCCGCTGGGCGGCGTCCGGGCGCGCCCCGGCAAGGCGCTCGAGGCCGGGATGACCGGCTCGAACGAGGCGGCGGCCGTGGTTGCCGCCGGTGATGAACAGACGGTCGCTGCGCCCGAGCGGGAAGTGGCCGCGCCGGCGCCGGCGAGCTTGGCGCGCGAACCGGAGGCCGACGCCGCCCCGGCGCCGACGCCGGATGCCGACACCGGCCCGGCCGGGCTCGACTGGGACGGGTTGGAGGCCTATCTGGCCCGCCAGGACCACCGCGGCGCGAGCCGCCCGGTATTCGGCATCGGTGCACGCGATGCGGAGGTTTTGATCGTGGGCGAGGCCCCGGGCGCGAGCGAGGACGCCCAGGGCGTGCCGTTCGTCGGCCGCGCCGGCAAGCTGCTCGACCGCATGCTGGCGGCGATCGATTGCTCGCGCGCCACCAACGTCTACATCACCAACATCTGCAAGTTCCGCCCGCCGGACAATCGCGACCCGACGCCGGATGAAGTCGCGGCCGACTGGCCGATCCTGGAACGCCAGATCGATCTGATGGCGCCGCGCCTGGTGGTGGCGGTCGGCCGGGTCGCCGCGCAGACGCTGCTCGCTTGCCAGACCCCGCTCGGCAAGCTGCGTGGCCGGTTGCACCGTTACCCGCGGCGCGATCTCGATGTGCTGGTGACCTATCACCCCGCTTTTCTGTTGCGCAGTCCGCAGCAGAAGAGCAAGGCCTGGGCAGATCTGAAAATGATCGCCCGCCATATCCGGTCGTTCGAGCGATGAGCGCCGCGCCCGACGATCTCTGGCAGGTCCGGCGCATGCGGACGCAGGACGTGGCCGCGGTGCTGGAAATCGAACGTTCCTCGTACAGCCATCCCTGGAGCGAGCGTATTTTTCACGATTGCCTGCGCGTGGGCTATCGCGCCTGGGTGGTGGATCGCGCCGGGCGAAGTGTGGCGGGATACGCGCTGGCCTCGATCGCAGTGGGCGAGGCGCACCTGCTCAATCTGTGCGTGGCCGAAAGCGCGCGCGGCCACGGCGCGGCCGGTCGCCTGCTGGATGTGGTGATTGCCCGGGCGGCGGCGGAAAATGCCAATGAGCTGTTTCTTGAGGTACGGCCCTCCAACCGGGCCGCGCGCCGGCTCTATGCCCGCTACGGCTTCGAAACGCGTGGCCGCCGGCCCAACTATTATCCGCACAGGCATGGCCGCGAGGATGCGTTGGTCTTGTCAAAGGTGATCACGATTTGAGCGATACGCGTTTCACCTGGCGCGGCCGGTTCGGCTGGGCTTTCTACGACTGGGCCAATTCTGCGTTCGCGACGACCGTCGTCGCCGGTTTTTTCCCGGTTTTCTTCAAGACATTCTGGAGCGCCGACTATCCGGCCGAAACCAGCACGCTACAGTTGGGCGTGGGCAGCGCACTGGCGAGTTTCCTGGTGTTGTTTCTGGCGCCTGTCGGTGGGGCGATCGCCGACCGCGGGCATCGCAAGAAAGCCGGGCTGGCGCTGTCGACAGGTCTTTCGGTGGCCGCCACCGCCGGGCTGTTCTGGGTCGGCCACGGCCAATGGCTGACCGCGATGGCGCTGTTCGTGCTGGCCTCGATCGGATTCTTCATGGCCATGGTGTTCTACGACAGCCTGATCGTGGATGTGGCCGCGCCGGGCGATTACGATCGCACCTCGGCGCTCGGCTATGGCCTGGGCTATCTCGGCGGTGGGCTGCTGCTGGCGCTCAATGTCGCCATGACGATCTGGCCGCATGCCTTCGGCCTGGCCGGCCGTGCGGATGCTGTGCGCTGGTCCTTTTTGAGCGTTGCCGTCTGGTGGGCACTGTTCTCACTGCCGTTGTTCCTGTTCTCCCGCGAACGTACGGATGGCGCCCGCGTGTCGGCCGTGCAGGCCGTGCGCGACGGCCTCCGCGAGTTGCGGGGTACGGCACGGGATATCCTAGCGCAGCACGAGATCTGGCTGTTCCTGCTGGCCTACTGGCTCTACATCGACGGCGTGAATACCATCGTCCGCATGGCGGTCGATTTCGGCTTGAGCCTGGGCTTCGGTCAGGAAAGTCTGATCATGGCGCTGCTGCTGGTGCAGTTCATCGGTTTTCCGGCGGCGATCGCCTTCGGCTGGCTGGCCTCGATCTGGGAGACCAAGAAGGCAATCTATCTCGGGCTCTGTGTCTATGCCGCGATCTCGGCCTGGGCCTATTTCCTGCACGACGTCTGGCAGTTCTATGCCATGGCGGTTGCCATCGGGCTGGTGCAGGGCGGGGTGCAATCGTTGTCGCGCTCCTACTACGCCCGGCTTATTCCCGAGGGCAAGGCCGGCGAGTACTTCGGCATCTACAACATGCTCGGCAAGTTCGCTGCCGTGATCGGGCCGCTGCTGGTCGGCGTGGTCGCCGCCATGAGCGGCAGCGCGCGGCTGTCGATCCTGTCGGTGGTGGTTCTGTTCATCGCCGGCGGCTGGCTGCTCACGCGGGTGGACGCGCGCCGCGCCCATCCTTCGACCGGGGCGTAACCGGATATGTTCGCCTACGCCCTCGATGACCCGCGGCAGCTTGAGCGGTCGCGCCGCGACAAGCCGACGCGCTCTCGGCAGCGGCGTTAGAAAACCTCGAACAATCCCGCGGCACCGATGCCGCCGCCGACGCACATGGTGACCACCACGTGCTTGACGCCGCGGCGCCGGCCTTCGATCAGCGCATGGCCGACCATGCGGGCACCGGACATGCCGTAGGGATGACCGATGGATATGGAACCGCCGTCGACGTTGTAGATGTCGGGGTCGATGCCGAGATGATCGCGGCAGTACAGGCACTGGCTGGCGAAGGCCTCGTTGAGCTCCCAAAGGCCGATGTCGTCGATGGCCAGGCCGAAGCGGTTCAGCAGTTTCGGCACGGCATAGATCGGGCCGATGCCCATTTCGTCGGGGGCGCAGCCGGCGACCGCCATGCCGACGTAGGCGCCCAGCGGTTCCAGCCCGCGCCGCTCGGCTTCGCCGGCTTCCATGAGCACGCTGGCCGAGGCGCCGTCGGACAGTTGCGATGCATTGCCGGCGGTGATGAATCGTCCTTTGCCGATCTGCTGGCCATTTTCGAACACGGGTTTGAGCTGGGCCAGACCCTCCCGGGTGGTGTTGGGTCGATTGCCCTCGTCCTGACGCAACGTGACCGCTTCCGAGCCGGTCGCGCCGGTCGCCTTGTCGACGGTGGTCTTGACCGTGCTCAGGGGCACGATTTCGTCGTCGAAGCGGCCCGCCTGTTGTGCCGCGGCCGTGCGCATCTGCGACTGATACGCGTATTCGTCCTGCGCCTCGCGCGATACGCCGTAGCGATCGGCCACGATCTCGGCGGTTTCGAGCATGCTCATGTAGATATCCGGCTGATTCGCCTCCAGCCAGGGATCGCGGGCCCGATATTGATTGTTGTGTTCGTTCTGCACCAGCGAGATCGATTCCAGCCCGCCGCCGACGACCACGTTCATCCGGTCGTGCACGATCTGCTTGGCCGCGGTGGCAATACCCATGAGCCCGGATGCGCATTGCCGGTCGATCGTCATGCCCGGCACGCCGGTGGCCAGACCCGCCCTTAACGCGCACTGGCGGGCGACATTGCCGCCGGTTGAACCCTGTTGTTGGGCGACGCCGAGAATCACGTCATCCACGGCGTCGGCTTCGAGGGCGGCGCGTTGGATGGCATGTTCGATGGCGTGGCTGCCCAGGGCCTGACCCTGGGTGTTGTTGAAAGCGCCGCGATAGGCTTTGCCGATCGGCGTGCGTGCCGTGGAAACGATGACAGCTTGGCGCATGAAAATCCTCGATGGCTTCGGGGCAATGGCGCGTGGGCCGCGCCATTGCCAAAAGGTGGCCGCTTAACTAAATTGAAACGACGTTTCAAAATATGGTCAACCAGTATGTTGAGGGTAGGGGTCAGCGTCAAGATATGCGTAAAGCGCTTAACGGGGCTTGCTGATGTCACTGAGTGAACGACTTCGCGCGGATATGCGGCTGCCGGTCATCGGCTCGCCGATGTTCATCGTGTCGAACCCGGCGCTGGTGATCGCCCAGTGCACCGCGGGCATCATCGGCGCCTTCCCGGCGCTCAATGCCCGGCCGGCCGAGCAGCTGCCGGTCTGGCTCGAGCGCATCACGAACGCCCTGGCCGCCGAGCGCGCCGCGCGCCCGCAGGCCCGGATCGCGCCGTTCGCGGTCAACCAGATCGTGCATGCCTCCAACGACCGGCTGGAACAAGATCTTCGCGCCTGCGCGGATTTCCGCGTGCCGTTGCTGATCACGAGCCTGCGCGCCCCGCATGCGGCGGTCGAGGCCGCCCACGATTATGGCGGGCACGTGTTCCACGATGTGATCAACGTGCGTCATGCCGAGAAGGCGATCGAAGCGGGCGTGGATGGCCTGATCGTGGTCTGCGCCGGCGCCGGCGGGCATGCCGGTACGCTGAGTCCGTTCGCCCTGGTCTCGGAGATCCGGCGGTTCTGGGATGGCCCGCTGGTCCTGTCCGGTGCGATGACCCGCGGCGCGCATATCCTGGCGGCCGAGGCGCTGGGCGCGGATTTCGCGTACATGGGCACGCGTTTCATCGCCACCGAAGAAGCCAATGCGGCGGCCGAGTACAAGACCATGATCACCACATCGAGCGCGAAGGATATCGTCTACAGCAATCTGTTCACCGGGGTGCACGGCAACTATCTGCGTGGCTCGATCGAGAACGCCGGACTCGACCCGCATGATCTGC
This sequence comes from Salinisphaera sp. RV14, assembly GCF_052044135.1. Taxonomy (NCBI): domain Bacteria; kingdom Pseudomonadati; phylum Pseudomonadota; class Gammaproteobacteria; order Salinisphaerales; family Salinisphaeraceae; genus Salinisphaera; species Salinisphaera sp. RV14. Next base: position 87,057 of record NZ_JBQDYF010000014.1, on the reverse strand, counting down.
CGACATCGGACAAGCAGGCCATGAGCTTCGGCAGCGACCGCAAGAAGGCCTGGAAGGATATCTGGGGCGCGGGCCAGGGCGTCGGCAACATCGACGCCATCGAGCCGGTGGCCGATGTGGTCGAACAACTGGTCGCGGAATACAACGCGGCCCGTCAGCGGCTCGGCGCGCGCTGAGCCGCCGGCGCCGCGGATACCGGTCGCTCGACAGGGCCGATTCGAGTCCGGCGACGGGCATCAGACGACTTGGTTATGTACGACACTCGGCTGGCTTATTAACCCGGCACAAAAATAGATGATTTTTCGGGTTAATAGCGCGCGTATGCGACCGCATGCTCGCCGCGGCCATCGGCCGCGAAGCCTTTGAAAATAAAAGACGGACAGGCGCCGGCTTTTATTTTTGAAGGCGTTGAAAACAGCGGATGAAGTCAGCTGTTTTGATGCCGGATTAATAATAAGCAAGAGCATTGCGCCCGCAAATCCACGCAAATGGGCGCAAATAAGAAGGAAGATCAACAAGCTGCTGATTTCAGGTGCGCAGGCAATGGCGTCGTCAAGCCTTTGTCTGAACTGTGTATATAGCCAGGTCAGACGATGTACAGGGTCAGGGTCTCGGCGATACAGGCCGGCTTGTCGTGGTTTTCGATCTCGACGGTCACATGACAGCCGACACGGAACGCACCGGGCCCGCGCGCGATCACCTCATCCAGCCGGACCCGTGCCCGTATCCGCGCACCGGCCGGCACCGGATTGATGAAACGCAGGGTATCCAACCCGTAATTCACGCGCGTGCCGACCCCGCGCACGGTAAAGACTTCGCCGACCAGGCGCGGCAGCAGGGACAGTGTCAGAAAACCGTGGGCCACCGGCCCGCCGAAGGGCGAGTCGCGCGTTGCGCGCTCGACGTCGACATGGATCCACTGATGATCGTCGGTGGCATCGGCGAAGCCATCGATACGCGACTGGTCGATCGTCAACCACCCGCTGCTGCCGAGTTCGGCGCCGACATGTGCCTGTAGTGCCGGTATATCGTCAAAGGCCTGCATGAGCGATTTCGATCGGGCCAAACACTATGGCGGCGCTAGCCAACGGCACGCTCGAGTTCCGGAATGATTTCGAACAGATCGCCGACCAGGCCGATGTCGGCGATCTCGAAGATCGGCGCCTCTTCGTCCTTGTTGATCGCCACGATCGTGCCGGCGTCCTTGATGCCGGCCAGGTGCTGGATGGCCCCCGAGATGCCGAAGCAGATATAAAGGTCGGGCGAGATGATCTTGCCGGTCTGGCCGACCTGCATGTCGTTGGGCACGAAGCCGGCGTCCACCGCCGCCCGCGAGGCGCCGACGGCGGCGCCGATCTTGTCGGCGAAATCGTAGATGAGCCGGAAGTTGTCCGCGCTGCCGACGCCGCGCCCGCCGGATACCACCTTGGATGCGGTCTGCAGGTCGGGCCGGTCGGAGGCCTGCTGTTCCAGACGGATGAAGCGGGTGTGGCCGGGCAGCTCGACATCCAGCTTGATCGGCTCGACCGTGGCCTGGTTGTCCGTGCTCGCGGCGGGATAGGACGCACAGCGCACCGAGGCGACCAGCACTTGATCGGCCGGCGCGGCGACCGTGGTCACCGCATTGCCGGCATAGATTGGCCGGTCGAACTCGTGCGGCCCGTGCACGGCCATGATGTCGGTGACCATGGGCACGCCGAGCAGGGCGGCCACCCGCGGCATCAGGTCCTTGCCGAAGGTGGTGTTCGGGCCGAGCACATGGCTGTACCGGCCTTGTTCGGCCGCCGCCACGATCTGCGGCGCGAACACCGCCGCGGTGGGGTGCGCGTTGGCCGGGTGGTCGGCATGGCGCACGCTCGCCACACCGTTGATGCGCGCGGCCTCGCCGGCGATAGTCGCACCGTCGTCGGCCAGCACCAGCACATCGATCTCGCGGTCTGCGATCTGTTGTGCGCAGGTCACCGTGCGCGCGGTCGATTCATTGAGGCGGCCGTCCAGATGGTCGGCGATGATCAGAATCCTGTCGCTCATAGCAGGCTCTTCTCCTTGAGTTTGGCGACCAGTTGGTCGACCGATTGCACGCGGATGCCGGCCTCGCGTTGCGGCGGCGGTGCGGTCCTGCGGGTTTCCAGCATCGCAGCGGGTGCTACGCCGAGCTCGGTCAGGCTGCGGGTCTCGATCGGTTTCCTCTTGGCCTTCATGATGTTGGGCAGCTTGAGATAGCGCGGTTCGTTGAGGCGCAGATCGGCCGTGATCACCGCCGGCAGGTCCACCTCCAGGGTTTCGAGCCCGGCATCGATCTCGCGGGTGACCCGGGCGTGGTCGTCGGCCAACTCGATCACCGAGGCGAACGTGGCCTGGGGCCAGCCGAGCAGGGCGGCTGTCATCTGGCCGGTTTGATTGGCGTCGTCGTCGATCGCCTGTTTGCCCATCAGGAAAACCGCGGGCTGCTCGTTCTCGGCGATCGCCTTGAAAACGCGGGCGGCGGTGAGCGGCTGGACCGCGTCTTCCGTCTTGACGTGAATGGCGTGATCGCAGCCGAAGGCCAGGGCCGTGCGCAGCTGTTCGGCCGCCGGATCCGGACCGATGGTCACGGCCACGACTTCGTCCGCCGTGCCGGCTTCCTTCCAGCGGATGGCCTGTTCGAGGGCGATTTCATCGAACGGGTTCATGCTGTGCTTGACGCCGTCGGTGACCACGCCCGAGCCGTCGGACTTGATCTGGATGCGGACGTTGTAGTCGATCGCGCGCTTGACGCTGACCAGTACTTTCATGGCTGTCCCTTGCGTGGTCAGAGGTTGTAGTAATTAGGCCCCGAGCCGCCCTCGGGCGCGACCCAGTTGATGATCTGGTACGGATCCTTGATATCGCAGGTCTTGCAGTGCACGCAGTTGGCGGCGTTGATCTTGAGTGCCGGCTCGCCGGCCTCGTTTTCCACCATCTCGTAGACGCTGGCCGGACAGAAACGCGTGCAGGGGTTGCCGTATTCCCGGGTACAGCGGTCGGTACAGATGCTCGGATCCAGCACCTGCAGGTGGACCGGTTGATCCTCATCGTGCTCGGTCTGGGCGTAGTAGACCGAGGCCAGGCGATCGCGCGGGGCCAGGTCGCGTTCAACGTAACCCTGCGCTTCTTCCGGGGGCGGGGCGTCGAGTTGATCGAGTCTTTGCGTGGTCTGCCAGTCGGCATGATTGGACAGCGTCCAGGGCGAGGCGCCTCGGGTCGCCGTCTCCCAGACCGCATTCAGCAGCCCGGTCCATTGGCCCTTGTTGAAGCCGGGCCGGATATTGCGGACCCGTTTCAGTTCGGTGCCGACCTCGGAGGCCCGCAGCGCGGCATCAAAGCCGTCGGCTGTGCCATGCGCCGCGATATGATCGGCCGCGATCATGCCCGAGCGCATCGCGGTATGGATGCCCTTGATCTTGGGCACATTCAGTGTGCCCGCCGCATCGCCGAGCAGCATCGCGCCGGGCATCTCCATCTTTGGCAGCGACTGCCAGCCGCCCTCGACCAACGCCCGGGCGCCGGCCGACACAATCTCGCCGCCCTCCAGCATGGGTTTGATCCTCGGATGATGCTTGAGTTGCTGGAAGGCCTCGAACGGGCGCAGCCGCGGATCGGCATAATCCAGGCCGACGACAAAACCGATGGCGATGCGGTTGTCGTCGAGATGGTAGACAAAGCTGCCGCCGTAGGTGTCGTTGTCCAGCGGCCAGCCGATCGTATGCTGCACCAGGCCTGGCTTGCACTGGCCTTCGGGTACTTTCCAGAGTTCCTTCAAGCCGATGCCGTAGGTCTGCGGATCGCTGTGCCGGTCGAGCTCGAAATGCCGGATGAGCTGTTTGCTGCAATGGCCGCGACATCCCTCGGCGAACAACGTGACCGGCGCATGGATTTCGATGCCCGGGGTGAAGCTGTCCTTGGGCCGACCGCCGCGGTCCAGCCCCATGTCGGGCGTACGCACGCCCTTGACCGCGCCGCCGTCATCGAACAGCGCCTCGGCGGCGGGAAAGCCGGGGTAGATCTCCACGCCCAGCGCTTCGGCCCTGGGCGCCAGCCAACTCATCAGATTGGCGATGGAGACGATCACATTGCCGGTATTGTTCTGCTGCGGTGGTGTCGGCAGCCGCTTCGCGCCGTCACGGGTGAGCCGCCAGAACTCATCCTCGACCGCATCGACACAGATCGCGGGCGGATCGTCGCGCCAGTCCGGCACCAGTTCGTCGAGCGGGCCGGTCTCGATCACCGCGCCGGCGAGATTGTGGGCGCCGACCTCCGAGGCTTTTTCGAGCACGCAGACGTCGGTTTCCGGTGATTGCTGCTTGATGCGCATGGCCGCGGCCAGCCCGGCCGGGCCGGCGCCGACGACGAGCACGTCGTAGGCCATGATGTCGCGTTCGGTCTGTTCGGTCATGGGCGGTTCGTGATCGGCAGTGGGAAACAGGCCCGTGTGCCGGCAGCAAAGACACGGGACGGGGGGATGCGGCGGCTCGCGATCGCCATCAGAACTTCATGCCCGGCATGTTCAACGAGGCGGTGTTGCCGCCGTCCACCGCCAGTGCCTGGCCGGTGACGAAGCTGGCATCGTCGCTGGCCAGAAAGGCGATCGCCGCCGCCACTTCCTCGGGATGGCCGTAGCGACGCAGTTCGCAGCGGGCACCCAGCTTGTGGGTCTTGCCGTGTGCGGCCGCGTATTCGAATACCGGTCGGGTCATGCCCGTTTCGATCAGGCCGGGACAGACGGCGTTCACACGAATGCCGCATTTGCCGAGGTCGCAGGCGGCGGTCTGGGTCAGGCTGATCACCCCGGCCTTGGTGGCGCTGTAGGCATTGCCGCCGGCGCCCGAGCGCAGCCCGGCTACCGACGCGGTGTTGACGATTGCCCCGCGGCCGGCGGCCCGCATCGCGCCGGCCACGGTTTTCAGCACCTGCGCGCTGCCGAGCAGATTCACGTCAACGACGTGGCGCCAGTTGGCAAGATCGTTGTCGTCGATCGATGAATGATCCGTACCCGCAATACCGGCGTTGTTGCATAGCACATCGATCCGGCCGTGCGTCGTCATCACTTGTTCGACCCGTGATGCAACGGCGGCGGGATCGCGGATGTCCAGCGTGCCTGCGACATGGCCGGCCCCGGCCGGAAGCTCGGCCTGGAGGCTGGCCAGCGCGGTTGCATCGCGATCGAGGGCAACGACGGTCGCGCCTTCGGCGATCAGGCGCCGGGTGCAGGCCCGGCCGATGCCGCTCGCGGCCCCGGTGATCATGGCGATGCGCTGATCGAATCGGTTCATGGCTTGACGGGCGCTGAGCCTCGCGGGATGCATGGCACGATTCTACCGCTGATCGAACGCGGGTCAATAAAAGTGAAATTCGGTTCCATTTTTATTGTCCGGGCGGGCTGGGCTTGGACTGCCCCGCGGCTGGCGCCGGGGCATCGAACAGCCCGGCCTGGGTCAGTTGTCGGGCCACGACGCTCGCGAACTGGTCGGCGCCGGCCTTGAGGCCGTTCGGATTGTAGGTGACGGAGGTGGCCGACCAGACAATGGCCTGCTGCTTGACGTCCCAGAAATTGATTCGTGCCACGTAGGTGGTTTCATTGAGCGAGAAATCCGGGCCGAGCGGCTCGGCGCGCATGCTGAGGGTGGCGCCGGCCGGCGCCGGGGCAGAGGGCCCGGCGCTGACCTTCACGTTCTCGATCTTTTTGTGCACGAGATGGATGCCGATCGCGCTGTCGAATCCGTGTTGTTGCAGCCGGTGTGCGAGATAGGCGCGGGATTTGTCCTGAATGCCCTTGTTGCCATAAATCGGCATGGCAGCACGAGCATTCACGCCACGCGCCCGCAGTGCGGCGACCACGGCATTCTCCAGAGTGCTACGGCTCGCCGAATCCACCAGCACGCCCACCACCGGCGCGCGGTAAGGGGGTTTCGCGGTTGCTTCCATGTTCGGCCGGACATCGACCACGCGCGTATGTCGATAAGGCGAATTCGCGCAGGCGGCCAGCAGGGTCGTCCCGCCCAGCACCAAAGCCCTGATGATCTTGTTCATTGAGTTGTCCTCGGGTGGCTCACTGACGGCGCTAGAACGAATAACTGGCGCTGAAGGCGAAATAATCGCGGTCCTGGACCGTGCTGTATTTGGTGGTGTTGTAGTTGGTATACGACAGGTCGCCGCCGAGATGATGGTACTGCAGGCCCAGCCCGACGGTGATCGTGCGTTGATGCGCTTCGAACGAATTATCGCTGGAAAAGCCGTCGACGCCCTGGCGCAGGGTCAAGCTGGGCTTGAGCGCAAGCGCGCCAATGACATTGTTGTAGGTGGACTCGAGCGAAATCTGATAGCCCCAGCTGAAATCGGTCACGTAGCCATCGGCACCGGGCGCGCCGATCCCGAAATTCGTGTGCCGACCGAAGCGTATGTCGTTGTGGCTGGGCAGGTTGGGAATCGTTTCGAACGCCGTCTCTGCCGAGGCCACCGTTTTATCGGCGCCGAGCAGATCGGGGATGATGGTGGTGAAGGTCAGCTCGGCGCGCTCCACACCGTAGCGTTTGTAGCCCTGGACGTTCTGGCCGAGACCGATTGCATCCACATAGGCCTGGGTGCCGGCCGGAATGTTGGGGTTGGCCGGTGAGCCGGTGGCGGATGTGGCCGATTGGGTGGTCAGGTCCGGGGTGTTGATCTGCAGCGGCATGTTGTCGACATAGCTCAGATTGAGCGCCAGGTTGCCGATGTTCTGAAAGGTCTTGTCGGCCGTCAGGCCAAACACTCGAATGTCGTTCGGGTAATCATAGTGAAAGGTGACGGAATTGAAGACCGCCGGCGCGGAAGGGGTCGGTCGGGGGTCGGCGTTCTTGTGCAGCGAGTAATACGGCAGGCGGGCGTTGTAATTGAAAAAGTACGCACCGATATGCGCGTTCTGCTGAGCGAACGAGTACTGGAGCTTGAAGCCGTACTGTCCGCCGTTGCTGGCCTTGTTATCCGGGCCACGGCGGAAATACAGGCCATGATCGAGCGCGTAGCGGTTCGGCACCACCACCTGATTGGAAAACGTGGCATAGCATCCGGGCGCGACATTGTCGTAGGTGGCGTAAAACGTGCCACAGCCGTCGGTAACTGAATGCTGCCAGCTGAACTGGTAGAACGCTTTCATGTCCAGATGCTGCGTCAAGCCGAGGTCGGCGCTGAGCATGCCGGCCGGAATCAGGTACTGCTGGTAGCCGGAACCCGGCCGATGAAAGGCCGGCAGGTCGATGGCATTCAGCGAACCGAACGAGCCGCGGGTGAACAGGCTGCGGCCCCACAGCAGCAACTGCTTGCCGAGCTTGAAGCTGACGTCGTGTCCCCGGACATCGAATTTACCGAAGGCGTAAGCCTGCTGGAAGGTGGCGCCGTTGAACTTGGCGCGTCTGTTGAAACCGTGGTCGCTCAGCGGTGTATTCGGCACATAGCCGTTGGGCACGTTGCCGTGCGCCACCGACTTGTTGTCCTCGAGGTAGTCTTCCCAGGCCTGGCCGCTGACGAATAGCCCGTAGTTGCCATGGCTCAGTTTGACGCTGCCGTAGAGTTGGGCGCTGCCCTTCACGAAGTCGCCTTTCTTGTAATTGAGATCGCCGTCGTCCGATACGGCATCATCCGAGCGCCCGCCGGCCTTGTTGCCCGCGAACAGGATGTCGTTGCTGGGCGATTGGGTCCGGATGGCGCTGCCGGCGATCGCCTTGAGGTTCCAGTCGGCGGAAACGCCATGCCCGAGATCGATATTGCCGCCGGCGAGGGCGGGGCCGGCGAATGACAACAAGCCGGCGGCATACAGTCCCCTTTTGCGAAAACCACTGTGCATGGTCGTGCTCTCCTCTTTTCGTTTTTGTCCCGGCATTCCCCGAATGGCATGCCGGTTCTTTTAAAATCACGCGCCAGCGATTTCGGCGTCGCGTGAGCAAGGCCTGTTCAAGCGGTTGCTCGATGCCGGCTATCGGTGGGGCATGGCCGAAATTACGCGCTGTTTTTTTTGGAATTGCGTTTTGCAATTCGAATTGGGTCTAAACTGTGACGCTGATGTCGTCAAGCGACGCCGACCCGCCTCGATCGACCGACGCAGCGCGGCGCGAGCGGTCTTCGGATGTGTTTTTGAACGCGTCGGTGCGCCCGGAAACCTTGTGGCGGATTGGCTTGCGTTGGCGGCGGGCGGGCGATGGACGTATCGTCAAACCTGCCGCGACAGCCGCTCGGGGGGCGGATCGCCTGCGACGGATGTCGAATCCCGGCCGGGGGGCGTCCAAGGGGCCGGCGATTGAATCTGCGCTCGCATTACACGGGCCGGAAAAGGGGCGAACTCGAGGGTTCGAGAACATGACAACGACCAGGGCAGCACCGATGCGTCGAACAAAAACAGGGACGAATTCAGTGGATGGGAAGAAGGATCCCAATTTCGTGACCGCGCTCGCGCGCGGGCTCGAATTGATGCGTTGTTACGGTGACGCGGCGGAGTATCTGGGCAATGCCGAGCTGGCCAAGCGTACCGGCATCCCGCGACCGACCGTCTCGCGTCTGACGGCGACGCTGACCCAGTTGGGTTATCTGATTTACGTACCGCATCTGGAACGCTATCGACTCGGCCCGCGCGTGCTCGGTCTGGGTTATCGCTATCTGGCCAGCGAGGGCGTCAGCAACATCGCGCGGCCGTTCATGCAGGAGCTGGCGGATGCCACCGACTGCTTCATTGCGCTGGGCGTGGCCGAGTGCACGCAGATGACCTACACCCAGACCTGCCAGGGGCCGGGCCCGTTGATCATGCGCATGGGCACCGGCTCCCGTGTGCCCATGGCCTATACCGCGATCGGCCGGGCCTTTCTCGCGGCGTTGCCGGCGGATCAGCGCCGCCCCTATCGCGAGCTTATCCAGCGCGACGATCCGAGCGCGTGGCCGCACGTCGAGCGCGCCCTGGATCGTGCCGATCGCGAGTACGAACAGTTCGGCTTCTGTGTCGCCGAAAGCGAATGGACCCGTGATGTCAGCGGAGTAGGCGTGCCCCTGGCGCTGGAAAACGGGCGCCGTGTGGTGGCATTCAACTGCAGCGGCTCGTCGCTGCGTCTGAGTTATCAGATTCTGACCGAGAACCTCGGCCCCCGGCTGCGCGCCATGGTGGCGCAGGTGCGCGAGTTGATCGAAGGCGGCGACGATCGCGGCTGATGCCGCCCGCTTCGGGCGCGCATATCGACACAAGTGGAATGCTGTTTTGATTTGTTGACGGCCTCTCTGGCGCTGTGTCACTTTGCGGATCAGCACAACACGCCTGACGGCCGAATCGGCCGGTCGGGAGGATTCGACGGAGGAGAGGTCCATGGGAGCGCTTTCCGATCGCGCCGAGGCGCTGCGATCCCGGCTGCGAAAGTTCATGGCCGAGCATGTGTATCCGAACGAGGCGGTCTATGCCGCCCAGCACGCACAGGCGGCGGATCGTTGGTCGGAGCCGCCGATTCATGGCCAGCTCAAGGCCCGGGCACGCGAACAGGGGCTGTGGAATCTGTTTCTGCCCGACAGCGAGCACGGCGCCGGTCTGTCCAACCACGATTACGCCCATCTGTGCGAAATCATGGGGCGCAGCCCGATCGCGCCGAGTGTGTTCAATTGCAACGCGCCGGACACCGGCAACATGGAAGTACTGGCACGTTACGGCAGCCCCGAGCAGCAGCAACGCTGGCTGACGCCTTTGCTCGAAGGCGAGATCCGGTCCTGCTTTTCCATGACCGAGCCGGAGGTCGCCTCCTCCGACGCCACCAATATCGGCACGTCGATCGTGCGCGACGGCGATGAATACGTGATCAACGGCCGCAAGTGGTGGTCGTCCGGGGCCATGTCGCGCGATTGCGCGATCGCCATCGTGATGGGCAAGACCGACCCCGGGGCCGAGCGCCACAAGCAGCAATCCATGATTCTCGTGCCGCTGGATACGCCGGGTGTGAAGATCGAGCGTGCACTGTATGTGTTCGGGTATGACGACGCGCCCGAAGGCCATGCCGATATTCATTACGACAACGTGCGGGTGCCGGCCGGGAACATCATTCTCGGCGAGGGGCGCGGCTTCGAGATCGCCCAGGGCCGGCTGGGCCCGGGGCGTATTCATCATTGCATGCGCACCATCGGCATGGCCGAACGGGCGCTGGAAGCGATGTGCGCGCGGGTCGCCGAGCGCGAGGCCTTCGGCCGCAAGCTGGCGGATTTCGACTCGATCCGCAAACAGATCGCGCGTTCCCGGGTCGAGATCGATCAGGCGCGGTTGCTGACGCTGCACGCCGCCGAACGCATGGATGCGGTCGGCAACAAGGCCGCCCGCCAGGAGATCGCGATGATCAAGGTGGTGGCGCCCGAGATGGCACTGCGGGTGCTCGACCGGGCGATCCAGGCCCACGGCGCGCTCGGTGTGTCGCAGGACAGCTTCCTCGCGCGCGCCTGGGCACACATTCGCACGTTGCGGCTGGCCGATGGGCCGGACGAGGTGCATCTGGATGCCATCGCCAAACTCGAACTGCGGCGCCAGAGCGCCGATGCCGGCTGAGCCGGCGAACACGGCTTACAGGAGCGGGATATGGGGCAACTGTTTGATTTGACCGGCCAGGTCGCGGTGATTACCGGCTCCAGCCGGGGCATCGGCAAGGCGATCGCCTGGCAGATGGCGGCGCACGGCGCGAAGGTCGTGATCTCCAGCCGCAAGGCCGAGGCCTGCGACGCCGTGGCCGCAGAACTGCGCAACGCCGGCTTCGACGCCATCGCCATTGCCTGTCATGTCGGCGACAAGAGCCAGCTGCAGCATCTGGTCGATACCACGATCACGACCTACGGCGGTATCGACGTGCTGGTATGCAACGCCGCCACCAACCCGGTGTACGGCCCGACCGGCGACATGACCGACGAGGCCTGGGACAAGATCATGAACACCAACGTCCGCTCGACCTTCTGGTTGTGCAACATGGTGCTGCCGGGCATGGCCGAACGCGGGCGCGGGCGGGTGATCGTGCTGTCGTCGATCGCCGCCCTGCGCGGTAACAACGTGATCGGGACGTACGGGGTTTCGAAGGCGGCCGAGGCGGCGCTGGTACGCAACCTCGCGGTGGAGTGGGGGCCGCAAAACATTCGCGTCAATGCGATCGCGCCGGGGCTGGTGCGTACCGATTTCGCGAAAGCGCTGATCGAGGATCCGGAGCGGCTGGCCCAGGCCGAACAGCGCACACCGGTGCGCCGGATCGGCGAGCCCGATGACATCGCCGGGGTGGCGGTCTTCCTGGCCAGCGCGGCCGGCGATTACGTCACCGGGCAGACGCTGGTCGCCGACGGCGGCGAGACGATTGCCGGCTGAACCGGCGAGGACGCGTTATGAGCGAACAAGAGGCAGGCGAGCCGGCGCTGGTTGATATTCGAAGCGCCCATCGGTTCGATACCGGCGCACTCGAACGCTATCTTGAGCGCGAAGGGCTGCTCACGGGTGCGCTGTCGGTGAAGCAGTTCCAGGGTGGCCAGTCGAACCCGACCTTCCTGTTGCAGATCGGCGAAGGCGAACGCGGCGCGCGCTATGTGCTGCGCAAGCAGCCGCCGGGCAGGATTCTGCCCTCGGCGCATCGCGTGGACCGGGAATACCGGGTGATGGATGCCCTGGCGAACGTACCCGACGTGCCGGTTCCGGCCATGCGCAGCTACTGCGATGACGCCGCGGTGATCGGTACGCCGTTCTATGTAATGGATTATGTCGAGGGCCGGGTGTTCAATAACCAGCCCACCCTGGCCGATGTTGCGCGCGATCAGCGGGCCGGGGTGTATCACCGCATGATCGATACGCTGGCGGCGCTGCATTCCGTCGATGTGGCGGCAGTCGGGTTGTCCGATTTCGGCAAGCCCGAGGGCTATGTCGAGCGCCAGGTTGCCCTCTGGCGCAAGCAGTACGACCAGTCCACCGACGAACCCGACCCGGCCATGATCGCGCTCGGCGACTGGCTCGCCGAACATCTGCCGCCGGACAGCCCGCCGACCATCGCCCATGGCGATTTCCGCATCGGCAATCTGCTGCTGGCGCCGGATCTGTCGGCAGTGCGTGCGGTGCTCGACTGGGAGCTCGCCACGCTCGGGCATCCCCTGGCCGATCTGGCCTATGCCTGCCTGCCGTACTACCTGCCGCCGGGCCAGGCGGGTCTGCCCGGTCTGGTGGGCCTCGACCTGGCCGAACACGGCATCCCGGATGAGGCCGAGTTGCTCGCGCGCTACCGCGCGCGCCGCAATCTCGCTCAGATCGATGACTGGCCCGTGTTCATCGCTTTTTCGCTGTTCCGGATCGCCGCCATCCTGCAGGGGGTCTATGCGCGCGCGGTTCAGGGCAATGCCAGCAACGCCAATGCACTGGAAGTCGGGCGCCAGGCCGGCCGGCTGGCCGAGCGCGGCTGGGAAATCGCGCGAAGCCACGATTGACCGGCAGTTCGCTCGGCCCGTTTTTGAATCGAGAGTCGGCATGACGCGCTTTCAGCGCATCCTGGTCACCAATGACGATGGCATCGATGCGCCGGGCTTGGCGGTGGCCGAACAGCTGGCCACCACGCTGGCCGACGAGGTATGGGTGGTCGCGCCGCAGACCGACCAGTCCGGTGTAGGCCAGGGCATTTCCATGCACCAGCCACTGCGAGCGCTACGTCGCGAGGCGCGTCGCTATGCGGTTTCCGGTACCCCGGCCGACTGCGTGATGTATGCGCTGGCTGCGCTGTGTGCAGATCGGGCCCCCGATCTGGTGCTGTCCGGGGTGAACTGGGGCGCCAATCTGTCCGATTCGGTGATGTATTCCGGCACCGTGGGCGCGGTGCTGGCTGCCAACCATCTCGGCATCGACGCCATCGCGCTCAGCCAGGCCTATCATGCCGGCGCCGCGCCGGATTTCAGCGTGGCCCGGGCTTATGCCCGACGGGTCATCGAGTCGTTGCTGGCCCGGCGGGCCCGCGACGGCAGCTGCTGCTGGAGTGTCAACTTCCCCATGCAGCCGCTGGATTCCATACGCGGCCTGCGTTTCACCCGTCAGACCCGGGGTGCGATTCGTGCCCCGAAGCTGACGCCAGTCACCGCCAACGATCCGCACGCTGGCCAGTGGCTGGGTTTCCGCAGCAACGCAGCTGCGGTCGACGACCCGCGCGGCGATGTCGCGGCCTTGCGCGAGCACCATGTCTCGGCCACGCCGCTGCACGGCACGCGCTGCAACGAAGCGTTGCTCGCGCGGACGGCGGACGATCCGGATATCGATATTCGCCGCTGAGCGATGAGCGGCTGATCGTCATGGCGCCCCGGACCACGGGGGCCGTTGCACCGGCATACGACATTGGAATTAAAAAATGGAATGTCGTTTCAAAATACATTGACGCCACCGGCGGCCGGTGACAGAGTCGGATCCATCCGGATAAAACATGCGCTTGAGAACGCGTGGCCGGGTCTGTTGGACGACGAGGAGATGCACGCAATGTTCGATCGGCACCATGCCGTATGGCCTGCCTACCTGCCGCACCGTCTGGCCCTGCCCCGGACCAGCGTGTTCGCCAATCTCGCGATTTCCGCGCAGCGCTATCCGGAGCGTGACGCGATCCTTTATTACGGCGCCGCGATGACGTATGCCGCGCTTGAGCGCGAGGCGCTTGCGCTGGCCGGCTATCTGACAGCGCAGGGCGTGGCCCGCGGCGACCGGGTACTGCTCTATATGCAGAACGCGCCGCAGTACGTTGTTGCCTTCTATGCGATTCTGCGCGCCAATGCGGTGGTGGTGCCGGTCAATCCGATGAATCGCACCGGCGAAATCGAACACTACGCCCGCGATACCGAAGCCCGCCTGTGCCTCTGCGGCCAGGAGCGTCTGGCCGAGGTCACGCCGCTGCTCGCATCCGGCCTGCTGGACGAGATCGTGGTCACGGCCTACAGCGAGTACGCGCCGGCGGCCTGCGATCTCGAACTGCCGGCGGAGGTCTCGGCACCGTTCGAAACACCGCAGGCAGCCGGGGTGACCGCCTGGCGCGATGCCATGGCCGCCGGCCACGCGCCGCCGGCGCTTGACGTCGGCCCCGACGATCTCGCGGTATTGCCCTACAGCTCCGGCACCACGGGCCAGCCCAAGGGTTGCATGCATACCCACACCTCGGTGATGGCCACGGCGGTGCACAGCGTGGTGTGGAGTTACGGCACCTCCGAGGCGGTCAATCTCGCCACGCTGCCGTTCTTTCATGTCACCGGCATGCAGAACAGCATGAATGCGCCCATCTATGCCGGCGCCACTCTGGTCATCATGACGCGCTGGGACCGGCGCACGGCGGCCCGGCTTATCGAACGCCACCGGGTCGATCGCTGGACCAACATCGTGACCATGGCGGTGGACCTGCTGGCCGATCCCGAGATCGAGTCCTTCGATTTGTCGAGCCTGACATACATCGGTGGCGGCGGGGCGGCCATGCCGGCCGCGGTAGCCGGCAAACTGCGCGACCTGACCGGGCTGGATTACATCGAAGGCTACGGTCTCAGCGAGACCATGGCGGCGACTCATATCAATCCGCTCGGGGCGCCGAAAGCCCAGTGTCTGGGGATTCCGGTGTTCAGTGTCGATGCGCGGATCATCGACCTGGAAACGCAGGCCGAGGTGTCGATCGGCGAGAGCGGGGAAATCGTGTTGCATGGGCCGCAGGTGTGCGTCGGCTACTGGAATCGGCCGGAGGCCACGGCCGCGGCCTTCATCGAGATCGACGGCAAGCACTTCCTCCGGACCGGCGATATCGGCCGCTATGACGCGGACGGCTATTTCTTCATGGTCGACCGCGTCAAACGGATGATCAACGCCTCGGGCTACAAGGTCTGGCCGGCCGAGGTCGAGGCGTTGATGTACGGCCACCCGGAGATCCGCGAAGCCTGCGTGATCGCCACGCCCGACACCCGTCGTGGTGAATCGGTCAAGGCCTGTGTCGTGCTGGTCGACGGCGCGACCGCGACCGAGGCCGACATTCTGGCCTGGTGTCGCGACAACATGGCGGCTTACAAAGTGCCGCGGGCGGTCGAGATCTGTCTCGAACTGCCCCGTTCCCAGACCGGCAAGGTCATGTGGCGTCGCCTGCAGGAGGCCGAATGGCAAGACGCATAACCGGATATTTGCTTCGCCCGGCGAGGGTTTTGCAGCGCAAGGAGTATTCATGAGCGATGTCGTTTCCTATCGATGCGAGGCGGGCGTCGGCCTGATCGTGGTCGACAACCCGCCGGTCAACGCCCTGGGCCACGCGGTTCGCCAGGGCCTGCTCGAGGCCTTGAACGAGGGCCTGGCCGACGAATCCGCCAGGGCGCTGGTGATCATGGGCGCTGGCCGCACCTTTCCGGCGGGCGCCGATATCCGCGAGTTCGGCCAGACACCGAAGCCGCCGGCGCTGCCCGAGGTCATCGATGCAATCGAGGCCAGCGATAAACGAGTGATCGCTGCCGTTCATGGCACGGCCCTCGGCGGCGGCATGGAGATCACACTCGGTTGCGATTATCGACTGGCGCTGGATTCGGCGAAAATGGGGCTGCCGGAGGTTAACCTCGGCCTGCTGCCCGGCGCCGGCGGCACGCAGCGCCTGCCGCGCCTGATCGGCGCGAAGGCGGCACTGGAAGCAATCGTCGAGGGCAAGCCGATCAAGGCCGCGCGGCTGGCGGAGATGGGGGTCGTCGACGTGGTAGTGAGCGGCGATCTCAAGACCGAAGCCATCGCCTACGCCCAGAGACTGATCGCTGAGGACGCGCCGCGCCGCCCGGTCAGCGAGCTTTCCGTTGCGACAGAAGAAGCCGCTGTCTTCGCCGAGTTCGAGGCCATCATCGCGCGCAAAAAACGCGGCCACCTGGCGCCGTTTCACTGCATCAAGGCGGTCAAGGCGGCCACCGAGATGGATTTCGCCGCCGGCATGGCGCGCGAACGCGAGCTGTTTGCCGAATTACTCGATTCGCCGCAGTCGGCGGCCCTGCGCCATGTCTTCTTCGCTGAACGCGAGGTGGCCCGGGTGCCGGGGCTGGCAAAGGATACCCCGCAACGCGAGATCAAGCGCGTCGCGGTGCTTGGGGCGGGCACGATGGGCGGCGGCATCGCCATGAATTTCCTGTCCGCCGGGATCCCGGTGACACTGCTGGAAAACAAGCAGGACGCGCTTGATCGCGGCGTGGCAACCATGCGCCGGAACTACGAGGCCAGTGCCCGAAAAGGTCGTCTCACGACCGAACAGGTGGAAGCCAATATGGGCCGTCTGTCGACCACGCTGGAGTATGCCGACCTGGCCGAGGCCGATCTGATCATCGAAGCCGTGTTCGAGAACATGGACGTCAAGAAGACCGTGTTCGGCGAGCTTGATCGGGTGGCGAAGCCCGGCGCGATTCTGGCAACGAACACCTCGACGCTGGACGTGAACGAAATTGCCGGGGCGACGTCCCGGCCGTCCGACGTGCTCGGCATGCATTTCTTCTCGCCGGCCAATGTCATGAAGCTGCTGGAGGTGGTGCGCGGCGAGCGGACCGCCGACGATGTATTGGCCACGGTAATGGCGCTGGCGCGACGTATCGGCAAGGTCGGGGTCGCGGTCGGCGTGTGTTACGGGTTTGTCGGCAATCGCATGCTGCACAAGCGCCAGGCCCAGGCGGTGGCGCTGGTCAATGAAGGGGCCACGCCGTCCCAGGTCGACCGCGTGCTTTACGATTTCGGCTTGCCCATGGGGCCGTTTGCGATGGCCGATCTGGCCGGGCTGGACGTGGGCTGGCGTATTCGCGAAGGCCTGCGGGAAACCGATCCCGCCAACGCCCCGGCGCGCAACTGGATGGATGCGCTGGCCGAGGCCGGCCGCTTCGGCCAGAAGACCGGAGGCGGTGTCTTCGACTACTCCGATGGCGGCCGTACGCCGGAGCCGTCGGAAACCACGGCCGCCGAGATCGATAAATATCGGGCCGAGCAGGGCATCACGCCGCGCGAGGTCAGCGACGAGGAAATTCGCGAGCGCTGTCTTTACGTGATGATCAACGAAGGCGCGAAGATCCTCGAAGAAGGTATCGCCGCGCGGCCGCTGGATATCGACATCGTCTGGATCTACGGCTACGGCTTTCCCGCCTACCGCGGCGGGCCGATGTTCTGGGCCGACCGGCTCGGACTCGAAAACGTCCGTGAACGCATCAAGGCATTCCACGAGGACACGGGCGATCCGGACTGGCAGATCGCCCCCCTGCTCGAAAAACTCGCTGGCGAAGGCAAGGGCTTCGCCGACCTCTAAGCTGTTTCGGTAACGACACCCCATGGATATTGAATACAACGACGCCGAGCGCGCCTTTCGCGACGAGGTGCGCGGCTTTCTGGCGGCAAATCTTCCGGCCGCGATCGCCGAAAAGGTCAACAACTATCGACGCTTGAGCCGCGATGAAACCGTGCACTGGCATCGCGTGCTGGGCGAGAAAGGCTGGCTGGCGATGCACTGGCCGACCGAATACGGCGGCCCGGGCTGGTCGCCGATCCAGAAGCATATCTTCGAGGAAGAGTGCGCCGCCGCCGGGGCGCCGCGCCTGCTGCCGTTCGGCATCAACATGGTGGCCCCCGTCATCATCAAGTTCGGCAGCCAGGCGCAGAAGGATTACTACCTGCCGCGCATGCTCACCATGGACGACTGGTGGGCCCAGGGCTATTCCGAGCCCGGGGCCGGCTCGGATCTGGCCAGTTTGAAAATGCGGGCCGAGCGCCAGGGCGATCACTACATCGTCAACGGCCAGAAGACCTGGACCACGCTCGGCCAGCACGCGAACATGATCTTCTGCCTCGTGCGCACGGATCCCCGGGCGGCGAAGAAGCAGGAGGGCATTTCCTTCCTGCTGATCGACATGAACAGCCCGGGCGTGACCGTGCGCCCGCTGATCACGCTGGACGGCGAGCACGAGGTCAACGAAGTCTTTTTCGACAACGTCGAAGTGCCAGTGGAAAACCGGGTCGGCGAAGAAAACAAGGGCTGGACCTACGCCAAGTACCTGCTGACCTTCGAGCGCACCGGCATCGCCGGCGTCGGCATATCCAAGGCCGCGCTGACGCATTTGAAGACCATCGCCCATGAGTACCGGATTCGCGGGCAGCGCCTGATCGAACAGCCTGCGTTCGCCGACCGGCTGGCCGAGATCGAGATCGAATTGATGGCGGTCGAGATGACCAACCTGCGCGTGGTCGCCGCGGCCGAGGCCGGCGGCGTGCCGGGTGCCGAGAGCTCGTTTCTCAAGATCATGGGTACGGAAGTGCGCCAGAAGATTTCGGATCTCTATCGTGAAGCGGCCGGCCCCCATGCGCTGCCGTTCATCGACGAAGACGACGCCCCCGTAGGCCCCGATTTCGCGGGCGTGGCGGCACCGAGCTATTTCAACCTGCGCAAGCTTTCGATCTTCGGCGGCTCCAACGAGATCCAGAAGAACATCATTTCCAAGGCCATTCTCGGTCTCTAGACACACGAGGCAGATCCGTCATGGATTTTTCATACAGCGATGAGCAGCGCATGCTCAAGGACATGGTCGACCGCCTGGTCGCCGAGCAGTACGATTTCGACACGCGCGAAGCCGCGCGTGCCTCGAGCGCCGGCTATTCGACGCAGATGTGGCAGCAGTTCGCCGAACTCGGCCTGCTGGGCGTGCCCCTGTCGGAGGACGCCGGGGGTTTCGACGGCGGCGGCGCCGAGTTGATGGTGGTCGCCGAGGGCTTCGGCCGGGCGTTGGTGGTTGAGCCGTATCTCGCGTCCGTGGTGCTCTGTGGCCACCTGATCGATGCGCTCGCCGACGGCGTACACAAGGCCGAACTCGCCGCGTCGATCATCAGCGGTGAAATGCGCTACGCGCTGGCCTGTCATGAGCCCGATGGCGGCTACGATCCGCACTGGATCGCTACCACGGCGCGCGCCGATGGCGACGGCTATGTGCTGGATGGCAGCAAGGCCGTGGTGGCCCATGGCGATAGCGCCGATCGCCTGATCGTGATCGCCCGCAGTAGCGGTGAACCGGGTGATGGCGACGGGCTGAGCGCTTTTCTGGTCGATGCCAGCGCGCAAGGGGTGGCCCGTCGTGGTTATCCCACGATCGATGGCCACCGGGCTGCGGATATCACGCTGGCCAACGTCCGCGTGGGGGCCGATGCGCTGCTGGGCGAAGCCGGGCAGGCGGGGGCCGCTCTGGACGCGGCGCTCGAACGCGGGGTGATTTATCTCTGCGCCGAGGCCACGGGCGCCATGGACCGGGCCTGTGAACTGACGCTGGAATATCTCAAGCAGCGCAAGCAGTTCGGTGTGCCGATCGGCAGCTTCCAGGCACTCCAGCATCGCATGGTCGACATGCGGATTGCGCTGGAAAAAGTCCGCGCCCTGACGTTCTGGGCGGCCTGTTCGCTGGAGTCCGCGCCGGCCGAACGCCGGCAACGCATCGCGGCCGCCAAGGTGATGGTCGGACGGGCCGGCCGCCAGGTCGCCGAAGAGGCCATACAGCTGTTCGGCGGCATGGGCATGATGGCGGAATCACCGATTGCGCACTACGCCAAGCGGATCATCATGATCGACCACTGGCTGGGCGATCATCGTTGGCACATGGCCGCGTTCCGCCGCGCGCTTGTCGATGGCGACAATGCGCTGGCGAACGCGGCGTAAGTAAGTCATCTAAGCCGCCGATCGTCGGCCTGCCGGCGGCGGCGACGGCAGGCCGACGGCTGCGGGCGGGGTTCAGCCCACGTTTGTGCCGCCGGCGCCGAGGCGCTGTTTTCATCCCGGCCGGCGCCGCCGGGATGACGTCGATGCGGCGAGTCGATCACAAGCCGCCCGCCGGTGGCGACTGCGCCGCGCCAACGGGCAATACGATGCGATCGTTGGCGCCGTTGACGATGGCGGCAAAGGCCAGATAGATGGACACCACGGCGAGCATCAACGTCGCGTAACCACCCAGCACGATACAGACCTGCGAGTCGAACCAATGCCCGAACGCGGCCAGCACGAAGCTGACCGTGATATTCAGAAAGAAGAACTGCAGGGCACGCGATTCCTTGAGCGCCCCGAGCCATAAAGCGAGGGAAACGGTGCCGAACAGCAGGAAATACCAGCCGGCGAATGCCGGTGCGACGCCTTTATGAAAGAACAACAGATAAAGCGCCAGTGACCACCAGAAGGCACCGAAGGCGGTGAATCCGGTAAAGCCCAGCGTATTGCCACCAACGAATTCCAGGCAGCCGGCAATGACCTGGGCGCCACCCCCGAAGGCAAAGACCACTGCGATCAGTAATCCGATGTTATCCGGCGGATACCAGCCGGCGTTGATCATGCCCAGCAACCAGGCGGGCAGGGCCGTGGCGAACAGGCCAAGCGGTGCCGGGTCGGCGGTTGGTCGAGTCGGGGCAGTGCTCATGGGACACCCTTGATTATTGTGTATCGCGCCGTTCGATACTCACGCCCCGGATTCAATGTTCGCTATCATCATTTTGTATTATGGAATAGTGTTCCGTAATACGCGCGATGACGAACGGGTTTGAAACCGGGCGTCAGACAGCACTCAATATCCAAAGGCTGGCCTCGGACTGAACCTCGCTCCTCGCCTGGCGATTCTTCCTGAAAACGCGCGCTGTACGGTGAAACGGGCCGACACACGGCCCGTTTACCCGATGAGCATCCGGTTGATCGTTCGGCTCGATCCGCTCAATAGGGGGCGGACATGTAGGGCGATTGATACTTGAGCACGGCCGGGCTGGTTGAGCGCTCGCTCTTGGAACGCTCGTTTGTGTGCTCTGACGCCCCGTTGCTGTCAGGCGTGTGGCTGAAATCGTGCGAACGCGCACCGATCCCGGCCGGTTGCTGGAAAGCGAAGGCGTTTTTGATCTCGAAGGTGCCACCCTTTGTCTGCGTCGCGCGTTGCGGGTTCGACAGGCTGTCGGTCGCCGTTGACGGGTTGGCGGCCTGAGCCGAGATAGTGCCGAAAACCAGGCCGAAGCCGAGGAGGAGGGCTGCGCCGGTACGGGTTTTCTGAGCCAGTGTGTTCATGCTCGATACTCTCGTCAATAAATGGCGATGCGTGTTTGCTATCGCCGAAGCTAGCTGTTGATGCATACTCTATTGACTTACGTCGAGTGAATAAACCGCTAGATATTCATTTGTTTATTTAGTTTTATTGTTGAATGAATCTGCTCAACGCCATGACGACGTTCGTCCGTATTGTCGACGAGGGCAGCCTTGTGGCAGCGGCGAACAGCAGCGGGCTATCGCCGGCCATGGTGGGCAATCACCTCCGTGCGCTGGAAGAACGGACGGGGATGACATTGCTCAACCGGACCACGCGCCGTCAGAGTCTGACCGAGTTCGGTCGCCTCTATTACCGGCGCTGTGTCGATATCCTCGAGTTGGTCGAAGACACCGACATGCTGGCGCAGCAATCCCAGGCCACGCCGCGCGGCAAGTTGCGGATTACTGCGCCTCATGCCTTCGGTGCGGATTGGCTCATGCCCGCGTTGACGGATTACACCGCGCAATACCCGCAGGTCACGATCGATCTGGTGGTCGACGATCGGCTTTTCGACCTCGTCGACGACCAGTTCGAAGCCGCCATCCGGATCGGCGAACTGGCCAACGAGGATCTCGTGGCCCGGCCGCTGTCCCCGTTCCGATCGCTACTCTGCGCCGCGCCCGGTTATATCGCGGCCCACGGCCAGCCGGCCGAACCGGCCGAACTGGTCGATTACGACTGCCTGCTCTATACCTACGCCCGCCAGATTCACGCGGATCTGTCCTCTTATGTGCTGAATCTGGCCGGCCCGGCGGGCGCGGTGGATGTCACCGTCACCGGCCGGGTCTACGTCAACAGCGCGGCGGCGCTGCGGCGGGCGGCCTTGTCCGGTATGGGCATCACATTTCTGCCGGAACGTGCCGTGGCCGATGACATTGAACGCGGCGATCTGGTGAACGTGCTGCCCGACTACCGTTCGCCCGAACGGCCGCTGCATCTGCTGTATCGGCGTGACCGTCGCCTTTCGCCCAAACTGCGCAACTTCATCGATTTCGTGCTCGCGCGCTTCGGGCGTTAGCCGTCGGTGGGTGCGATCGGACGCGGCCGCAAGCGGTCCTCGAGACGAACTCATACATAAGCCGCATTAATGCGAAATGCAATTTCGTTTTAGTATTGGCGACTGAATGTTTTCGGACGCCGGGATCTTCGCGCGGCGGTGGTGCATGCGTGCCACCGGCCACGGCGTGAGTGGCTCGGATGCCCATGTGATCGACAAAGGAAGACGACGATGCAGGACTTTGCCTGGTCCGACCCCCTGCTGCTGGAAGGGCAGCTGAGCGAGGACGAGCGCATGATCCGCGATGCGGTTCATGATTATTGCCAGAACAGCCTGATGCCCCGCGTGCTGGAGGCGAATCGGCATGAGATCTTCCACCGCGAGATCATGACTGAAATGGGGTCGCTCGGCATGCTCGGCTCAACCATTCCCGAGGCGTACGGGGGCGCGGGGTTGAGCCATGTCTGCTACGGCCTGCTCGCGCGGGAGGTCGAACGGGTCGACTCGGGTTATCGGTCGGCGATGAGCGTGCAATCGTCGCTGGTCATGCATCCCATCCATGCATTCGGCAGCGAGACGCTCCGCAACCGGTATCTGCCCAGGCTGGCCAGTGGTGAATGGGTCGGCTGTTTCGGGCTGACCGAGCCCGACCACGGCTCCGATCCCGGCTCGATGAGCACGCGCGCGTCGCGGGTTGAGGGCGGCTATGTTCTGAATGGCGCCAAGACCTGGATCACCAATTCGCCGATCGCCGATGTCGCGATCATCTGGGCCAGTCTCGACGGGCAAATCAACGGCTTCGTCGTCGAGCGCGACTTCGGCGGCATGACGACACCGCACATCGACGGCAAATTCTCGCTGCGTGCGTCGGCCACCGGCCAGATCATGCTCGATGACTGTTTCGTGCCCGAGGCGAACCGCCTGGACGTGACCGGACTGAAAGGCCCGTTCTCCTGTTTGAACAAGGCCCGCTACGGCATTGCCTGGGGCACCATGGGCGCGGCCGAATTCTGCTGGCACGCGGCCCGCGGTTACACGCTCGAACGCCGGCAGTTCGGCCGGCCGTTGGCGGCCACACAACTGATCCAGAAAAAACTGGCGGACATGAGCACCGAGATCACCCTCGGTCTGCATGCTGTACTGCGGCTCGGTCGATTGATGGATGCGGGCCAATGGGCGCCGGAAATGGTCTCCATGCTCAAACGCAACAACTGCGGCAAGGCACTCGAGATCGCCCGCCAGGCCCGCGACATGCACGGTGGCAACGGGATTGCCGATGAATACCACGTCATCCGGCATGTCATGAATCTCGAAGCGGTCAACACCTACGAAGGCACCCACGATATTCATGCCTTGATTCTGGGCAAGGCCCAGACCGGGTTGCAGGCTTTCAAATGAGCCGGGCGCCGATCACACCGGCATGCCGTCGCGGGCCCGCGTCGCTGCCCATCATCAATCAAGGGATATCGCCATGAAGGCATTGCGCTGCAAACAGTTCGGGCCGCCCGAGACGCTGGTGCTCGAAGAGGTCGACACGCCGCCGGTCGGGCCGGACCAGGTTCTCATCGACATGCGCGCCGCCGCGGTCAATTTCCCGGACAGTCTGATCATCCAGGACAAGTATCAACTCAAGCCCGAGCTGCCGTTTTCGCCGGGCGGCGAGCTGGCCGGCACCGTCGCGGCCGTCGGCGAGAACGTGACCCGTGTACGGCCCGGCGACGACGTGATCGCATTCACGGGGTACGGCGCATTTGCGGAACAGGTGGTGGCCGGGGCCGACCGGGTCATGCCCAAGCCGGCGGGGCTGGATTACGTGACCGCCTCGGCGTGCGTGATGACCTATGGCACGAGCTACCATGCCCTGGCCGACCGGGCCGGACTCGCCGCGGGCGAAAGCCTGTTGGTGCTGGGCGCCTCGGGCGGGGTGGGGCTGGCCGCGATCGAGATCGGCAAGGCGCTGGGCGCGCATGTAATCGCGGCCGCGTCGAGCGAGGCCAGGCTCTCCATATGCCGCGAACATGGCGCGGACGAGACGATCAATTACGCAAGTACCGACCTGAAACAGGCACTCAAGGATCTGACCGGCGGCGCCGGCGTGGACGTGGTCTACGACCCGGTGGGCGGCGCCGCGACGGAAGCCGCGCTGCGCGGCACGGCCTGGCGTGGGCGGTTGCTCGTGATCGGCTTCGCCAGCGGCGATATTCCCAAGCCGCCCTTGAACCTGGCCCTGCTCAAGGGCGCTTCGATCATCGGCGTGTTCTGGGGAAGCTTCGTGCAGCGTGAGCCGGAGGCGAACGCCAAACAGCTCGAGACGGTTTTCGAGTGGATCCGCGAAGGCCGCCTGCGCCCCCACATCGGCGGCGTGTATCCGCTGGCCCGCGGCGGCGAGGCGATCGCCGCGCTCGCGAACCGCGAGGTCTCCGGCAAGCTGGTGATCACCCCCGATACCGACTGAATCGCGGCCACGCCGTGGCCGCGATTCCCGGAATGCGACCGCCGGTGCGCGCGCCGCGCCGGATTGAGCCGAACGGTGTTCGGGGGCGTGTATCAGTCCATATCCGGCGGTGCCTTCAGCCAGGCTTCGACCTGGGCCGGCAATTCGCGCGGCTGTGGGTCGTAGCCCTGGGCGCGCAGCCAGTCGCGCACGGCCAGGCCGGTGCCGCCGGGCCAGTATTCGGCCTCGTGCTTGGGCACGTGGAACCATTCGGCCAGTTCCTCGTTGAGCGCGATCTCGCCCTGGCCGACGAGGTGGTAGGCCAGCAACAGCTGGTTCTTGCGGGCGAAGCCGTAGGCGCCGATGAATTCGGTGATCTCGGCCTCGATGCCCAGTTCCTCGGCCACCTCGCGCACCACGCCTTCGGCCGGGTCTTCGCGCGGTTCCAGAAAGCCGGTGACCAGGCCGTACATGCCCCGCGGCCATTTCGCGTTGCGCGCGAACACCAGATGGCCCTCGTGTTCGACCACGCCCGCAACCACCGGGATCGGGTTGTCCCAGAAGATATAACCGCAGTCGTCCGCCGGGCAGGCCAGACGATCCATGTCGGCGATCTCGCGCACGACCAGCGGCGTGGCGCAGACGGGGCAATAGCGGCGTGGATCCATGGTCTCTCCTAGGCCTTCAGCCGCGCCGCAGTGGATGAAACCGGCGGGCACGGCGAATGAAATCGCGACGCTCGGCAGGGCCGGGCGTCGCAGCATAGCGTAACCGCGAATAGCGCGCGGCGAGATCCGTGATCGCACGGGCGAGCGCCGGATGCCGGGCCGCGACGCGCTCGGCGTAATGGGCCGGTGTCTCGCCGGTGCGGCGGGCGATGCCGCGGCGGGCGAGCCGGCGACACACACCCTGCCAGGCGCGCACCACCGGATCAGGCTCGCGGGCGGCCTGCATGCGCCAGGCGAGCCAAAGCGACACCAGCATCAGCAGACCGACCACGAGCCCGGTCAGGATGGCGATCGCGGTGCCGAAGCCGGCGATGCCGAGGGCCGCGAACAGACGTTGCTGGAGGTCCGGACCGTAGGCGAGAAACCAGCGGTTCCAGCCCGCGTCGACCGCATCCCAGAGCATGCGCGCGCGATACCAGGCATCGCGGCCGTGGCCGCCGGCCATGTACGGCAGATCGCCGGTGTCGGCCACCGCTGCGTCGATGCCGTCCGCGATACGCTTCGGTGCCGCCGCTGCGGTCGGGTCCACGCGCACCCAGCCGGCGCCGGCGAGCCAGACTTCGCTCCAGGCATGGGCGTCGGAATCGCGCACGATCCAGTAATCGCCGAGGCTGGCGTGTTCGGCGCCCTGGTAGCCGGTGACCACGCGGGCCGGCACGCCGGCGGCGCGCATCAGGAACGTGAAAGCGCCCGCAAAGTGCTCGCAGAAGCCGGCGCGGGTGGTGAACAGGAAGTCGTCGACGCTGTTGTCGCGCGAGGTCCGCGGCGGGTCGAGGGTATAACTGAAACCGCCGCGCCGTAGAAAATCGAGCGCGCTATGCACCACCGCGCGGGCGCCCGGGTCGTGCCGTGCCCAGCGGTGGGCCAGCGCGCGGGCGCGCGGATTGCCCGTGGCCGGCAGTGCGAGCGCGCGTTGTCGGGCGGCCGGTGTCAGATTGGCGTCCAGGGTGTATTGCGTGGCCGAGCGCGCGATGTAGCGGACGCGCTGGTCGATGGGCCGGGGCGCGACCCAGTTGCCGCCGGCCGTGCGTCGATGCGCGGCGTTGACAGTCAGCGGCATGTCGAGCGCGATCAGCCAGCGCTTGTGGCTGGGGGCGAGGGTGATATCGGTGCGGAGGGTCGGGCCGTCGGCGTGTACGCTGGCCGGCGCGATATCGCGGGCGACGCCCGGGCCCGTGTGCCAGGTGCCGTGGTCGTAATCCCAGAGCACCGGCCCGCGCCAGTAGCGGAGCGCCGGTGGCGGCGCGGGGCCGTCGAAGCGCACGCGAAACGCGACCGCGCCCGAGCGGGCCAGATCGGCGATCGAGCCCGGCGACATCGTGTCCGACAGACCCGTGCGCGCGGTGTTGCCGTTGTCGGCGGGCAGGCCCCAGAGCGGGCCGGGCAGGCGGGGAAACAGCACGAACAATGCCGCCGCCACCGGAATCGCCAATGCCAGCAGGCGGGCCGACTCCGCGGCCGATGTCGAGGGCGGGGCGTCGTCTCCGGCGTGGATGTGTACGAAAGCGGCCACGATCAGCCAGCTGCCGCCGATCAGGTACAGCGCCATGCCCAGCGACTGCGAGAACAGGAACTGGGTCACCAGTACGAAGCAGCACAGCGCCAGCACGATCACCACATCGCGATAGCGCTGGGTTTCGCTGAGCTTGAGCGCCAGCATGAGCACGAGCAGCGCCACGCCCGCGGTCTGTCCGTTGAGGTGGCCGAAGCCGAGAAACACCGCGCTCACCCCGGCGATGGTGAGCAGCGCGCGCAGCAGACCGTGTGGCGTGGCCTGCCCGAGCAGGATCCGCAGCACGTTCCAGGCCAGCAGCGCGGCGGCGGCGAAGCTCACCCAGAACGGCAGATGCAGAATGTGCGGGCCGCAAATGACAGCCACCAGCGCGGTCAGCGCGAGCCGCTCGCCGCGGCTGACGGCGCGGACCGTGTGGATGGCTCCGGTAGCCGCCATCAGAACAGGGCCAGTGCTTCGAGACAGTCGCGCCGGTGGGCCGTTCCCGTGGCCGGGCCGAGCGTTTGCCGCGGCAGGCGCAAGCCATAGACGGCGCCGTGTCGATCGGCCTCGACCACCCAGTAGGCGAGCTGCGACAGGCGCGCCTCGGGGGCCAGCGCATCGAGCGTGGCATAGTCGAACCAATGGCTGGGCGCGCGGGTGTCGTGGTGCTCGGTGATGATCAGATCGTCGGTACGCGCGCTGGCTTTCCAGTCGATACGACGCCGGGAATCGCCGGTCTGGAAACGGCGATGGCCGGCGAACAGGGCCTCGCCGGCGCGGGCCGGCTCGGTGTGACCCTCGTCGCCGGCCTGCGCCATGGCGGCAGGCCCGAGCCGATCGATGGGCGCCGGGTAGACCAGCACCCGGGCGCTGGGCGCGGCATGGCTCCAGCAACGAAACAGGCCCATCGGGTAGCGGCTGCTGATGGTCAGACGCGGGCAGTTCAGCCGGCCGCGGCCGTGTGTCGGTACCGCGATGGACGCCTGCCCGGCCCGTTCGCGATCGACCGCGAGCGCGCGGCCGATGTCGGTGGCGCCGCCGGCGACGTGCAGACCCCGGCGCACCGGCCGCGCATGGCTTGCCAGCTCGATGACGAAGCACGCGGTCTCGCCGGCGAATACCGGCGCCGCCTGGACCTCGGCCAGCGCCAACCCGGCGAGATTGCGATGCGCACGATGCATGGAAACCAGTGCGGCGGCGGCCAGCCAGAAGGTCAGGGTGAAGGCGAGATTGTTGCCGTAGTTGGTCGCTCCGGCGAGCATGACGACCAGCAGCACGCCGAACAGTGCGCCGGTCGCGCTCGGCACGATGTAGACGCGGCGCGCCGGAATGCGCAGCGGCGGCGGTCCGCTCGGTGCACGCCGGCGGATGGCGGCGTCGATACGGTGGCTAAGCGGCATGCCGAGCGCCAAGGCGTTATACGTCGACGCGGGCCAGGAGGTACGCGGAGGGCTTGCCGGCGTCGCGCTCGCGCAGGGTGAGGCGATGATCGACCACCGCCGGCAGCACGGCCTGGACGTCTTCGGGCAATACGTGATCGCGGCCATCGATCAACGCCCAGGCCTGGGCCGCGCGCCGCAGCGCGAGCCCGCCGCGCGGCGACAGCCCGCGTTCGCACGCACTCGCGCTACGGCTGTGCTCGATCAGGGCCTGCAGGTAATCGAGCAGCGGATCGCGCACGAGGGTGGCCGCGGCCGCGCGCTGCCAGGCGATCAGGTCGTTCGGCCCGGCGACCGGCGCCAGCCGGTCATGCGACGCGTCCACCCGGGACACGCCGCCCGCGAGCAGCCGGCGCTCGGCCATGCGCGAGGGATAGCCGAGATCGATCCGCATGAGAAAACGATCGAGCTGCGAATCCGGCAGGTTGAATGTGCCACTGTGATCCGCCGGGTTCTGGGTGGCCAGCACGTTGAAGGGCGCCTCGAGCCGGTGGGTCACGCCTTCGATGGTGACCTGGCGTTCGGCCATGGCCTCCAGCAATGCGCTCTGGGTGCGCGGGCTGGCGCGGTTGATCTCATCGGCCAGCACCAGTTCCGCGAAGATCGCGCCGGGCCGGAATACGAATTCGGCCTCGTTCCTGTCGAATACCGATACACCGAGAATATCGCTCGGCAGCAGATCGGAGACGAACTGGATGCGCGAGAACGCCAGCCCCAGCGCATCCGCCAGTCCGTGTGCCAGCGTGGTCTTGCCCACGCCCGGAATATCCTCGATCAGCAGGTGGCCATCGGCCAGCAGGCAGGCGAGTGCCAGTCGAATCGCGTGATCCTTGTCGTACAGCCGCTGGCCGATGGCGCGGCGCGCGCGGTCGAGGGCGCCGGCGATGGCCGCGCGCTCCGTTGCATCGGGCTGTAGGGGCGGTCGGGACGACATGCTTGCATCGGGGAGGGTGACAGGCTCACCAGATTATCGAAGCCGCGCCTGAAAGACATCCAGTGCGCTGGCGGATCAGTCGTCGCGGTCGAGCCGGTTGTCGTGGTGCGCGCCATCCGCGCGACCGGACTTGCGCTGGTATTCACCTTCGATCGTGCCGTCGTCGGCACCGCCGCCGAACGGGCCGCGGCCGAACGGGCCGCGGCCGAATCCGCCGCCGCCCGGGGTGAGAATCACGAAGCGTGATAGCAGGTTTTTCGCCAATCGCCTGCGCAGTTGCGGAATGAGCAGCACAAAGCCGAGCGCGTCCGATATGAAGCCGGGGGTAAGCAGGAAGAAACCGGCCAGAAGCAGGGCCGCGCCGTCGAGCATCGGCAGGGCCGGGGCCTCGCCACGCGCCTGCGCCGCGCGGATACGGTTCATCACGCCCAACCCCTGCCGCCGTACCAGCTGGCTGCCGATCAGGGCGGTCAGCAGCACCAGGGCAATGGTCGGAATCACGCCGATAATGCCGCCGATCTTGACCAGCAGAAACAGCTCGATGATCGGCGCGATGATGAACAGCAGTAACAGTCGTGCGGCCATGGTCAACCTCGTTCGGCACGCCGGCCGACATCGAGCCGGCGCTCTCCTCATTGATTGTGATGTGGTGCCGGATGTCGCACAGGCAAGTCGTCGTCGCGCCGCTTTCAGCGCGCCCGGGCGCGCCTACAGTGCGGCGATGCGCCCGCGCTGCTCGGTGAGTTCGACCTGCTCGCGCTCAAGCTCCTCGGCCTGGGCGCGCGCCTTGTCCACCACCTCGGCCGGCGCCTTGGCAACGAACGAGTCGCTGGCCAGGCGGCCACGCACGCCGTTCAGGTCCTTTTCCAGCTTGGCCAGGCGCTTGTCGAGCCGGGCCAGTTCGGCCTCGGTGTCGATCAGCCCGGCCAGCGGCACGCGCAGCTGCATGTCGCCGACCAGTGCCACGGCGGATTCGGGAATCTCGGCGGCGGGCCGTTCGTCGATGGATGCCACGCCGGCCAGGAAATCGATGGCGGCACGGTGCACGGCGAGGCGCTCGCGATCGGTCGCACTGGCATTGGCCACGACCAGCGGAATCTTCTGGCGCGGCGCGATATCCATTTCGCCGCGGATCGTGCGCAGGCCGTTGATGACTTTTTTCAGCCACTCGATGTCGGCTTCGGCGTTGGCGTCGATGCGCGAGTCGTCGGCGGCCGGGAAGGGCTGCACGGAAATGCTTTCCCCCGCGGCGGCGAGCGCGCGACCGCGCGCGAGCGGCGCCACGCGTTGCCAGATTTCCTCGGTGATGAACGGCATCAACGGGTGCAGCAGGCGCAGCGTCGTTTCCAGCGTGCGCACCAGCGTACGGCGGGTGCCGGCCTTGGCGGCCTCCGGGGCATCGCCGGAGAGCACCGGCTTGATCAGCTCCAGGTACCAGTCGCAGAAGTGGTGCCAGGTGAAATCGTGGATGGCATTGGCCGCCAGATCGAAGCGATAGCTGTCGAAATGTGTGGCCATGTCGGCTTCGAGCTGTTGCAGGCGCGACACGATCCAGCGGTCGGCCATCGACAACTCGATGTTTTCGTCGTCGGCCGGGACGAAGTCGTCGGGCACCTGCATGAGCGCGAAGCGCGCGGCGTTCCAGAGCTTGTTGCAGAAGTTGCGATAACCCTCGACACGGCCGAGATCGAAGCGGATGTCGCGGCCGTAGGAGGCGAGTGCCGCGAAGGTGAAGCGCAGGGCATCGGTGCCGTAGGCGGCGATGCCGTTCGGATATTCAGCGCGCGTGGCCTTGGCCACTTTCGCGGCCTTGGCCGGCTGCATCATGCCCGAGGTGCGCTTGGCGACCAGCGATTCCAGGTCGATGCCGTCGATCAGGTCGATCGGATCGAGCACGTTGCCCTTGGACTTGGACATCTTCGCACCCTCGGAATCGCGCACCAGGCCGTGGATGTAGACTTCGCGGAAGGGGACGTCGTCCATGAACTCCAGGCCCATCATGATCATCCGGGCGACCCAGAAGAAGATGATGTCGAAGCCGGTGACCAGGACGTTGGTCGGGTAGAAGGTGGCAAGTGCGTCGGTCTGCTCCGGCCAGCCGAGCGTGGAGAACGGCCACAGGGCGGACGAGAACCAGGTGTCGAGCACGTCCTCGTCCTGGCTGAGCGCCACGTCCTCGGCGAGGCCGTGCTTGTTGCGCACATCGGCTTCACTCGCGCCGACGTAGACATTGCCGGCCTCGTCGTACCAGGCCGGAATGCGATGGCCCCACCAGAGCTGGCGCGAGATGCACCAGTCCTGGATGTTGCGCATCCACTCGAAGTAGGTCTTGGACCAGTTGTCGGGGATGAAACGGATGCGCCCGTCCTCGACGGCCTCGATCGCCGGCCTGGCCAGTGTTTTGGCGTCGACGAACCACTGGTTGGTGAGCATCGGCTCGATCACGTCGCCCGAACGATCGCCGTAGGGCTGCATGATCTTCTTGTCCTCGGCGGTGATCATCAGGCCTTCGGCATCGATGGCTTCGACGATCCGGCGGCGCGCCTCGAAACGATTCAGGCCGCGGTATTCGTCGGGCACCAGATTGATGGCGTCGACGGCCATGGCATCCGGCGTATCGCCCGAGGCGACGATCGCGGCGGCCTGGGCGGCGGCGTCGGCGTAGGGCGCGCCGTCCGTCCGCAGGGCGGCCGATTCGTCCATCAGCCGATACATGGGGATATGGTTGCGCTTGGCGACTTCATAGTCGTTGAAGTCGTGGGCGCCGGTGATCTTGACCGCGCCGGAGCCGAAGTCCGGGTCCGGATAGTCATCGGTGATGATCGGAATCAGGCGACGCCGGGTCTTCGGCCCGACCGGAATCTCGCAGCGCAGGCCCACGATCGGCGCGTAGCGCTTGTCGTCCGGATGTACGGCGATCGCGCCGTCGCCCAGCATGGTTTCCGGACGGGTGGTGGCAATCGAGATGTAGTCGCGCGTTTCGCGGAAGGTCTCGTTGCCCTCGGCGTCGGTCTCGATGTACTCGTAGGTGGCGCCGCCTTCCAGCGGATACTTGAAGTGCCACATGTGGCCGTCGACCTCGACGTTCTCGACCTCGAGATCGGAGATCGCCGTGTGCAGCACCGGGTCCCAGTTGACCAGCCGCTGGCCGCGATAGATCAGGCCCTTGTCGTACAGATCGACGAAGACCTTGCGCACTGCTTCGGACAGGCCCTCGTCCATGGTGAAGCGCTCGCGCGACCAGTCGACCGAGGCGCCCAGGCGCCGCATCTGGGTCGTGATGTGGCCGCCGGATTCGGCCTTCCACTGCCAGATACGCTCGACGAAGGCCTCGCGGCCCATGGCATGGCGCGAGCTGCCCTCGGCCTCGACCTGGCGCTCGACCAGCATCTGGGTGGCGATGCCGGCATGGTCGGTGCCCGGCTGCCACAGCGTGGGTACGCCCCGCATGCGGTGATAGCGGGTCAGGGCATCCTGGAGGGTATCGTCCAGGGCATGGCCCATGTGCAGTCGCCCGGTGACGTTGGGCGGCGGCAGCATGACGCAGAATGGGTCGCCCGATGCGTTCATGTCGGGCGCGAAATAACCGCGCTCCTCCCACACGGGATACCAGCGGGCTTCGATCGCGTGGGGGTCGAAGGTCTTGTCCATCTCGGCCATGGAAGATCTCTTTATCGATTCGTGCGGCGGCTTGACCGCCCAGTTTGCGGGCGCGGGCGACGTGTTCCAAGACCGCGCGCGGGCAACGCGGGGCGCGCTCAACGGGCCGCGATCTTGTGCGTGGTCAACGGGTAGCCGCGATCCTTGAAAAAACGGTATTGCCGGCGTGCAGCGGCCATCGCCTCGGGGCCAACGACTTCGTTGTGGCGGGCGAAACGCGAAAAGAAGCCGCCGACCTCGCCGCCGACGTTGATCAGCATATCGTCGAAGCCGACGGGAGGTTCGCCGGTACCGATGACCACCGGCGTGAGATCATCGTCCGCTGCCAGCGCTTCGGCCGTGACATGCGGGACGAAACTGCCCTGGCGGAATCGCCAGAGCAGCTCATCGAGCGCGTTCGCCTGTTCGGCGTCCGCGACGTGGATGAACACCCGATGGCCTTCGCTGTGTGCCTTCTCGGTGAGCCGGCAGGCGAATTGCGCCGCGGCATCCGCGGCGCCGTCTTCCAGAATGTAGAAGAAGACTTCGGTCATCAGGTGTGTCCGCGTTCCGTCAGCCCTGTTGTGCGCGGTCGATCAGGTACTGCGTGAGCAGGCCCACCGGGCGGCCGGTCGCGCCTTTTTCCTTGCCCGATTTCCAGGCCGTGCCGGCGATGTCCAGATGCGCCCAGCGCAGCTTGCGTGCAAAGCGATGCAGGAAGCTCGCTGCGGTGATCGAGCCGCCAGCGCGGCCGCCGACGTTGGCCATGTCGGCGAAGTTGGAATCCAGATCCGACTGGTAATCCTCCCACAGCGGCATGGGCCAGGCGCGATCGCCGACCGTTTCGCCGGCATCGCGCAGGGCGCGTCGCAGCGGGCTGTTGTTGCCGTACAGCGCGGAGGCATGATGGCCCAGTGCGACCACCGCCGCGCCGGTCAGCGTGGCCATGTCCACCACGGCATCGGCGTCGTAGTTGCGTTCGACGTAGGTCAGCGCGTCGGCCAGCGCCAGACGGCCCTCGGCGTCGGTGTTGAGGATTTCGATGGTCTGGCCCGACATGCTGGTGAGGATGTCGCCCGGCTTGTAGGCGTTGCCGTCCGGCAGGTTCTCGGTGGCGGCGATCACGCCCACCAGGTTGATCGGCAGTTCCAGCTCGACGGCCGCCTCCATCGCCCCGAACACGCTCGCCGCACCGCCCATGTCGTACTTCATTTCGTCCATGGCCGCGCCCGGCTTGAGGCTGATGCCGCCGGCATCGAAGGTCACGCCCTTGCCGACCAGTACCGTCGGCTTGTCGCTCTTGGTGCCGTTCATGTATTCCATGACGATGAACTTGGCCGGCTGGCTCGAGCCACGCGAGACACCCAGCAGCGCGCCCATGCCGAGCGCTTCCATGTCGGCTTCCTCGAGCACCTGCGTTTTCACGCCCGGGCTGCGCTCGGACAGGGCGGTGGCCTGTTCGGCGAGATAGGTCGGCGTGCAGATGTTGCCCGGCATGTTGGCCAGATCCTTGGCCATTTTCACGCCGTTGGCCGTGGCCACGCCTTCGTTCACGCCGCGCTCGGCCGCCGGCAGATCGGAGCGGCGCGGCACCTGGAACACCAGGCGCGACAGCTTGCGGCTGTGCTTCTCGAAGCGGGGGCC
Source organism: Salinisphaera sp. RV14 (assembly GCF_052044135.1). Lineage (NCBI taxonomy): Bacteria > Pseudomonadati > Pseudomonadota > Gammaproteobacteria > Salinisphaerales > Salinisphaeraceae > Salinisphaera > Salinisphaera sp. RV14. The sequence goes on along the minus strand of NZ_JBQDYF010000014.1, from coordinate 52,690 downwards.
CTTGCAGGCCTCGAAGCGATAGAACGCGTCCTCGACGGTGAGCAGGGCCTGCTTGACGCTCCAGCCGAAGTCGTCGCGACCGCGCACATTGAGTTCGGTGAGGTAGAAGGCCGCATCGACACCGCCCATGGTGTCGAGTTCGGCGGCGGCGGCCGCGCAGGCCTTCTGGTAGGCGCGCGTATTGAAATCGCGTTCCTTGCCGCATCCCACCAGCAGGATACGATCGCAGAACAGGTCATCCAGACCGTGCAGCAGCGTGGTCTGCCCCAGCTTGCCGTCCATGTCGCCGCGCCGCATGACGGAGGCGATCAGTCCACCACTCGCCACGTCCAGAGCCTCGGCTTGCGTGGAAGGCTTGCGGCGGTCGAAGATACCGACGATTACACAGCCGACCCGCTGTTTTTCGGGGCTGCCGCTCTTTACGAGATATTCCATGCGTTGCTCCTGCAAAGCCGATAATCCTGAGTTGTGGTGGCGCGCCTCAACCGTTCCGTGAACCTGCAAATGAAGCGCTTAGGGCCTGATCAAATGATTCGAAAGCGCGAAGTCTACATAAATTTTCGAAAAAATCACCCCCGACGTGGTCACCGCTGCCAAATGAAACATTCCCTCTGTTGTGCGAGTTTGGCCATTCATGCCTAGTGTGATTTTCAGGCACCTGTTCGGGGAGACCGCCAAAACCTGGCTGGTGATTACCGCGGTGCTCGTATTCCTGACCCTCGGAATCGGGTTGTCGCGCTACATCGGCGATGCCGCGGCCGGCCAGGTGCCGGTGGACACGGTCGCCACGCTGGCCGCGCTCAGCGTGGTGAGCAACCTCGATATCGTCATGCCGATTTCGGTCCTGCTGGCCATCATGCTCGTGGTCGGCCGGTTGTGCCGGGATAACGAGATGGCTGCGCTCATGGCCGGCGGCGTGGGCCTTGCGGTCATCTACCGTCCGTTTCTGACGGTCGCCGCGCTGATTGCCCTGTTTGCGGGCACGATGTCGATTATCGTCGCGCCGCATGCGCAGCGCGAGATCAATCGGCTGGGCGCGCAGACCGCGGCCAACGCGGTGCAGTCGGTTACGCCGGGGCGTTTTGCCAGCTTCGACGGCGGCCGGGTGTCGTTCTACGCCGAGAGCCGCGACGCCCAGGGGCGGTTGCACCACGTGTTCGTGCGCGTGCTGTCAAAACACCAGGGCCGCGACCGCCAGACGATCGTGACGGCCAGCACGGCGCGCCAGAGCGTCAATGACGAGCACGCGGTGACCCTGGTGCTCTCCGACGGGTGGCGCTACGAAGGGGTGCCGGGCGATGCGGACTATCGCATCATTCACTTCGACAAGCACGGCATCCGCCTGTCGCCGGCGCGCGCGCTCAAGGATAACGACTATGACGCCAAGTCCACACTCACCCTGATGCAGAGCGACCGGGGCAAGGCGATTTCCAAGTGGCAGACGCGGATTTCCGTGCCATTGTCGATTTTCATCCTGGCGCTGATCGCGTTGCCCATCGGCCGGGTGCCGCCGCGGGCAGGGCGCTACGGGCGCGTGATCGTGGGCATTCTGTTCTTCGTGATTTATCTCAATCTCGTACGGCTGTCCGGCCAGGCGATCGAGAGCAGCCTGCTGCCGCCCGTCATCGGCGAATGGTGGGTGCATGGTGTGGTGTTCGCCATCGCCGTGGTTCTGATCGCGCGTGAAAGCGGCTGGCCACGGCGGCGCGGCGGGGGCGCGGCATGATCCGGATCATCGATCGCTACATTGCACGCACCATCCTGGCCGCAACCGGCATGGTGGTGGCGGTGATCGCCGCGCTGCTGTCGCTGATGCTGTTCATCGGCGAAGTGGACAACATTGGACAGGGCAGCTGGGGACTGGCCAAGATCCTGGTCTGGTGCGTGCTCATGCTGCCCGAGCGGCTTGCCTTCGTGATGCCGGTGGTCTCGCTGCTCGGCGCGCTGCTGGCACTCGGTGCGTTGGCAGCCGGCAGCGAGCTGGTGGTGATCCGCAGCGCCGGCGTGTCGATGAAGCGGCTGGCCGTGTCGGTGGGAATCGCCGGTTTCATCCTGGCCGTGATCACGGTCGTGCTCGGCGAGCTGGCGGCGCCGATCGGGGTGCAGAATGCGACCATGCTGCGCGACAAGGCACGCCACGGCGAAGCGGGGCGCTCGGTCGACAACGGCTTGTGGCTGCGCAGCAACGGCTATGTCCTGCGCATCGATTCGGTGCTGCCGGGCGGGCGTATCCAGGGGCTCGATGTCTATCGCCTGAACGGCGACGGCCAGCTGCAACTGGCGGTGGCGGCTGATCGGGCGCATGTCGACGGACAGAACCTGATCATCGACCAGCCGCGGATCACACATCTGGCGCTGCGGCACAGCCGGACCGCATCCCCGCCGCAGATGTCGCTGCCCATCGCGATCAAGCCGGAGACGCTCGAGCTTGCGGTCACCCAGCCGGACGAGTTGTCGTCCTATGGCCTGTGGCAGTACATCAACTACCTCGACGCCAATGACATCAACGCGGACGACTACAAACTCGCGCTCTGGCGCAACATCGTCACGCCGTTCACCGTCTGGGTCCTGGTGATTTTCGCCTTGCCGTTCGCCTTCGGTTCGCTGCGCAGCGCCAGTGCCGGGCAGCGGCTGTTCATGGGCGGCCTGACCGGTCTGTTGTTCTTTCTGGTCAACGAGATCGTGGCTTCGACCGGGCCGGTCTACGGCATTCCGCCATGGATCGCGGCCAGTCTGCCGACCGTCCTGCTGGCCGGGGGCACCGGGTATTGGATGCATCGGCTGAACTGATATCGCCGATCACGGGTCGATGCCGGCGATCCGGGGCAGCCGGTCGAACCAGGGCGCGGCCCGCTCGATCTGGGCGGCCAGCTGGAACAGCAACATCTCGCCGCCGGGCGGGCCGACGAACTGGCTGCCGATCGGCAGGCCGGCGTCGCTGACATGCAGCGGTACCGACATGGCGGGCGTGCCGGTCAGGTTGGCGAGCTGGGTGAACGGTACATGGCGCAGGTTCTCGTGCGCCATCCGGTCGACGATACCCGAGGCCAGCAACGCCCGGGCGCTGGGCATGTGCAGCAGGGGCCTGAGCGCGGCGTGTTGCCAGCCCGGGGTGGCCAGTTCGCCGATCGCCACCGGCGGGCTGGCCAGGGTGGGCGTGAGCAGCAGGTCGTAATCGGCGTGAAAGGCGGCCAGCGCCTGGCGGTAGCCCAGCCAGCGGCCGTGCAGCCGGCTGTACTCGATGGCTGACAGGCTGCGGCCGAGATGCGCCATCGCGCGCGTGTCGAGTTCGAATTCACTGGCGCGGGCCCCGGTCAGCGCGCGCACCTCGTCCACCACGCGCGCCATCTGCACGAACCACATGGACAGAAAATCCTGGCACAGCCGGGCGCCGTCGAGCTCGGGGGCGGCCGGCTCGACCTCGTGGCCCAGGTCGGTCAGGCATTGGATGGTCCGGGTCAGGGCCGTGCCGACTTCGGGATGCAGCGGGTGGCCCAGTGGCGAGCTGTCCATCACGCCGATACGCAATCGCCCGGGATCGCGCTCGATGGCCTGGCGATAGGGCATCGGCGGGCTCTCGATGCGCACGATCGCCCCCGGTTCGTAGCCGGCGATGGCGTCCAGCATGGCCGCGCTGTCGCGCACGGAGCGGCTGATCACATGATCCACGGCGGCGCCGTGCATCATGTCGGTATGGTCGGGGCCGCCCGGCACGCGGGCCCGGCCGGGCTTGAGGCCGAACAAACCGCAGCAGGCGGCCGGTATTCGAATCGAGCCGCCGCCGTCGTTGGCGCCGGCCATCGGCACCACGCCGGCCGCGACCGCGGCGGCCGAGCCGCCCGAGGAACCGCCGGGCGTATGGGCGGTATTCCAGGGATTGCGCGTCGGCCCGTTGGCTTCCGGTTCGGTGATGCCCTTGGCGCCGAACTCCGGGGTGTTGGTCTTGCCGAGGATATTGACCCCGGCGGCGATGAATCGTCGCACGACCTCGGCATGCACCGGCGGCTTGTAGCCGATGCGCTTGAGTGCCGCGTTGCCATAGGTGGTGGGGACGCCGGCATAGTTCTGGAACAGGTCCTTGATCAGGAACGGGACCTGCGCGAACGGGCCGGATACCGTGGCCAGCGCGCGCTGGTCGGCGATCTCGTCCATGCGGCGAACCACGCAGTTGAGTGTGGGGTCGACGGCCTCCAGGCGATGGCGCGCGGCCGAAACGACCTCGGTGGCAGACACTTCACCGCGCGCGATCAAGTCGGCGAGAGCGGTTGCGTCGTGGCGGACATAGTCGCGATGATCCATGGGCAGTCCTTGCAGGAGTCGAATGGCGCTGGCAGAGCGACGCGCCGTGTGCTGCGGCATACGTTACCGCCCGCGGCCGATACTTGACACGGGGGCGGCGCGGGCGGCTGTCGTACGCAGCCGGGGCGAGCGCACAATTCAGCGTTGCGGTTCGCTCATGTAAACTCGCTGCGTTAGGCTCGCCGCGTCTGGTCCGGCGGGCACGCGGTCGTTGGCGCGGTTTCCCATGACACGCCGGACCCTGAACTCATCGAATGAACCATTGAGCGCACTGGGGCAGATTCATTAACGAAGTAAGAAAGGTCGAGCCGGACGAGCACGGCATCACGCGTGGCGACATCAGCGAGGCGGCATTGTCCGTGCTCGACGGACTGCACGCGGCGGGCTACCGCGCGTGCCTCGTGGGCGGCGCGGTACGCGACCTCCTGCTGGGCGTGGCGCCCAAGGATTTCGACGTCTCCACGGATGCGGAGCCGGAGGCGGTGGTCGAGGTGTTCGGCCGCAAGGCGCGACTGATCGGGCGCCGTTTCCAGATCTGTCATGTGCGCTTCGGGCGCGAGATCGTCGAGGTTTCCACCTTCCGTGCCGATCCGGCCAATGCCGACACCGAGGATGCGCGCGAACTCGACGACGCCGGGCGCGTGCTGCGCGACAATGTGTTCGGCTCGATCGCCGAGGATGCGCGCCGACGCGATTTCGCCATCAACGGTCTGTATCTGGATATCGCCGACCATTGCATCTACGACTATGTCGATGGCCTGGCCGACATCAAGGCACGCCGCCTGCGGCTGATCGGCGAGGCGCGCGTGCGCTACCGCGAGGATCCGGTGCGCATGATTCGCGCGGTGCGCATCGCGGCCAAGCTGGATCTGGCGCTCGACCCGGCGGCCGAGCCGCCGGCCGACATGATCGAGTTGCTGGCCGACGTGCCCTCGGCGCGCATGTTCGACGAAGTGCTCAAGCTGCTCATGCATCCGTCGGGCCCCAAGGTCTATCGCATGCTGCGCCACTACGATCTGCTGCGCCCGCTGTTCGCCGACACCATGGCCGTGATCGAATCGCCGGCGGGCGCGGCCAGCGAGGCGTTGATCGAAAAAGCGATTGCCAACACGGCGGCCCGCATCGAAGCGGGCAAGCCGGTCACGCCTGCGTTTATCTTCGCCGCGCTGCTCTGGCCGGCCGTGCGTGAAGGCGCGGCCAATCTCGAGCGTGAGGGCATGCCGCCGGCGCCGGCGCTGGCCAGCGCCCAGTCGCAGGTGGTTTCGCGACAGATCCAGCGCGTGGCGATTCCCAAGCGGTTTTCCATCCCCATGCGCGAGATCTGGCAGTTGCAGCCGCGCTTTCACAAGATTCGCGGGCGTCATCCCGAGCGCCTGATCCCGCATCCGCGTTTTCGTGCCGCTTATGATTTTCTGCTGCTGCGGGCCGAGGTCGGCGAAGTCGAGCCGGAACTGGCCGAATGGTGGACCGTGATGCAGGACGATCCATCCACGCCCAAGCCGGCGTCGGGCGCCGGGGCGCGCCGACGCAAGCGTCGCGGCGGGCGCCCGCGCAAGTCCGCGGCGGCCGATTCGTCGTGACCCGGTCGGCCGGCCGGCATGTCGCCTGGATCGGCCTCGGCAGTAATCTGGACGATCCGGCCGACCAGATCGAGCGCGCGCTCGACGCACTGGGCGCGACTCCAGGCGTGGCGCTGCTTGCCGTATCGTCGTTCTATCGCACCGCACCGGTGGGTGGCCCGTCCGGTCAACCCATGTTCTGCAATGCCGCCGCCGCGCTGGCCACGGATCTGGCGCCGCGCGCCCTGTTGCAGGCGCTGCAGGCGGTCGAGGCCGCGCACGATCGAGTGCGCGAGGTGCGCTGGGGCCCGCGCACGCTCGATCTGGATATCCTCGCCTACGACGAGCGCCGGCTCGACGCCGCGGATCTGGTGCTGCCGCACCCGCGCGCCCACCGGCGCGCCTTCGTACTGGTGCCGCTGGCCGAGATCGCGCCGGCGCTCGTGCTCGGTTCACATGGCCGCGTCGTCGATTGCCTGCGGGATGTGCACTGCGACGACGTGCAGCCGTGGCCGAGAACGCGATGAAAGCCGGACGCTATATCGCCATCGAAGGCCCCATCGGCGTCGGCAAATCGACGCTGGCCGGCCGGCTGGCGGCGGATCTGGACGCCGGGCTGCTCGACGAGGCCCCGGACGACAATCCGTTTCTCGGCGATTTCTATGACAATCCGGCCGCGCATGCCTTGCCGGCCCAGTTGTTCTTTTTGCTGCAGCGCGCCCGCCAGGTCGATTCGCTGCGCCAGTCGGATCTGTTCGGCGGCGGCTGCGTCGCCGACTTCATGTTCGACAAGGATCCGTTGTTCGCCCGGCTGACGCTGTCCGGCCCGGAGCTGGCGTTGTACGAGGATATTTACGCCCGGCTGGCGTGGCAGGCGCCGCGGCCGGACTGTGTGATCTATCTGGATGCGCCGCTCGACACGCTCATGGCACGCATCGCCAGGCGCGGGCGGCCGGCCGAAGCGAATCTGGAACGGGATTATCTCGCCCGTGTGGTATCGGCGTATCGCGCGCATTTCGCGACCTACGACGCCACGCGCCTGGTTCGCGTCGATGCCGAGGCCATGGACCTGGTCGGTAACGACGCCGATTATCGGGCCCTGCTTTCGGCCTTGGAGCGCCCCGTGACGGTGCAATCCCTGCCGCAGACATAGGCGCCGATGCTATAGTCCGCGCCATGAATACCAGTCCTTATCCGCATCTGCAGCAGCAGACCCGCAAGCCGTTGACGCTGGGCGATCTGGCGACGATGAAGGCCGAGGGCGAGAAAATCGCCTGCCTGACGGCCTATGACGCCAGCTTCGCCGCACTCGAGGATCGCGCGGGCGTCGACGTGGTGTTGGTCGGCGACAGCCTCGGTATGGTGATCCAGGGCGCGACGACCACGGTCGGCGTGTCGATGGACGACATGGTCTATCACAGCCGCATCACCGCGGCTGGCCTGGAACGGGCCTTCGTGATGACCGATCTGCCGTTTCTGTCCTATGCCACCAAGCACGCCGCGCTTGCCGGCGCCCACCGGCTGATGGCCGAGGGCGACGCCAAGATGGTCAAGATCGAGGGCGGCGCCGAGATCGCCGACACCATCGAGCATCTGGCCACCTACGGCGTGCCGGTCTGTGCGCATCTCGGCCTGCGCCCGCAATTGGTACACAAGCTGGGCGGGTTCAAGGTCCAGGGGCGCGACGAGGCCGCAGCCGAGGCCATGTGCCGGGATGCCCGGCTGCTGGAGCAGGCGGGTGCCGATCTGTTGCTGCTGGAGTGCGTGCCTTCGTCGCTGGCCGCGCGGATCACGGCCGAGGCCGGGGTGCCGGTCATCGGTATCGGTGCCGGGCCGGATACCGACGGCCAGATCCTGGTGATCTACGACATCCTGGGGTTGTCGCCGGGCAAGAAACCGCGTTTCGTGAAGAACTTCATGCAGGACGCGGATGGCCTGGATACCGCCACCGCCGACTATGTCGCCGCGGTCAAGGATCGCCGCTACCCGGCGCCGGAGCACGGTTTCAAATAGGTTCCCGGGATGGGATCGTCCATGCAAGTCCTGAATACCATCGATGCGGTGCGCCAGTGGCGTGCCGGCTCCGAGACGGTCGGCCTGGTGCCGACCATGGGCAATCTCCACGCCGGCCATCTGGCCCTGGTGGCCGCCGCGCGCGCGCGCTGCGACCGGGTGATCGCGAGCATCTTCGTCAATCCGCTGCAGTTCGGGCCGAACGAGGACCTGGCGAGCTATCCGCGCACCTTCGATGCCGATCGCGCCGCGCTCGTTCATGCCGGCGTCGATGCCGTGTTCGTGCCCGGCGTCGACGAAATGTATCCGGATGGCGGCAGTGCCACGACGGTGGAGGTCTCGGGCATCACCGAGATCCTGTGCGGGCGCAGCCGGCCGGGGCATTTCCGCGGCGTGGCCACGGTGGTGAACAAGCTGTTCAATATCGTGCATCCCGATGCGGCCTTCTTCGGCGAAAAGGACTACCAACAACTCGCCGTGATCAAGCGCATGGTCGCCGATCTGTGCATGGACGTGGCGGTCGAGGGCGTGCCGACCGTGCGTGACGATGACGGGCTGGCGTATTCCTCGCGCAACCATTATCTGGACAACACCCAGCGCCGCCAGGCCCTGACCCTGTCGGCGGCGATCGCGGATGTCGCCGAGCGGCTGGCCGCCGGGCAGCGCGATTTCCGCGGGCTGGAAGCCCGTGGCTGGGCCCGGCTCGTCGATGGCGGTTTCGAGCCCGATTACTTCGAGATCCGTGCCGCCGATCTCGGTCCGGCCGAACCCGACACGACCGATTTTCGCGTACTCGCCGCCGGGTATCTCGGGCGGACACGCCTGATCGACAACATGGGCGTATCGGTCTGATCCGGCCGCCGGCCCGCGCTGGCTGAGACGGCCGTTTTTAGCTAGTCTCGATGCTCTCGGCACGCATGTCGTCGCCCCTTTTCGTATCGTCTGACTCGCGCCGAAACGGCGCAAAGGCTGGAATCGATGTCCGACCCCCTCGACCAACCCGGTTGGAAGAACCTCGTCGCCCTGGCGGCGAAGAACGCGAGCCAGCAGATGCTGGATCTGTTTGCGGCCGACGCAGCCCGCGCTTCGCGCTATAGCGTGGCCGCGGCCGGTGTGACGCTGGACTATTCCAAGCAGCGTATGGACGACGACGTGCGCGCGGCCCTGCTCGAACTGGCCGAAGCGCAGGGCGTATTGCAGGCGCGCGAGGACATGTTCGCCGGCCATGCCATCAACACCAGCGAGAACCGGGCCGCCTGGCACGTCGCGCTGCGCGCGCCCGACGAGGCGCCGATGGATGAAGCGGTTCACGACGTCCGCCGCGCCATGGCCGGGTTCGCCGATGAGGTCCGCAGCGGCCGCTGGACCGGCTTCTCCGGCCGGCCGATCACCGATGTACTCAACATCGGCATCGGCGGCTCCGACCTGGGCCCGCGCCTGATCTGCGAAGCGCTGTATGCGGGCGATGGGCCGCGGCCGCATTTCGTGGCCAACGTCGATCCGGCCGATCTCGACGACACGCTGGCTGGCCTCGACCCGGCCACCACGCTGGTGATCGTGACGTCCAAATCCTTCGGCACCGCCGAAACACTGGCCAATGCCCGCGTGGCGCGCCAGTGGCTGGTCGATGCCGGCGCGGGCGAGGGCGATATCGCCAAGCATTTCGTGGCCGTCTCCACCAACGCCGAGGCCGTGTCCGAGTTCGGCATCGAGCGCATGTTCGGTTTCTGGGACTGGGTCGGCGGTCGCTACTCGCTGTGGTCCGCGGTCGGCCTGTCGATCCTGCTAGCGGCCGGCCCCGAACCGTTTGAAGCGCTGCTGGCCGGCGCCCATGCCATGGACGAGCACTTCCGCCGGGCGCCGTTGGACGAGAATCTGCCCGCGATGCTGGCGCTGACCGGTATCTGGAACAACAATTTCCTGGGCTTGAGGAGCCACTGCGTGGTGCCCTATGCCCAGCGCCTGGCCTCGCTGCCGGCGTTCCTGCAGCAACTGGAGATGGAATCCAACGGCAAGTCGGTGACCCGCGAAGGCAAGCCGGCGACCGTTTCCACCGTGCCCACCATCTGGGGCAGCGTGGGCACCAATGCCCAGCATGCCTATTTCCAGATGCTGCACCAGGGCGATCCGGCGGTGGATCTGGACTTCGTGCTGCCGCTGTCGTCGCCCGAGGCGGCCGGCGATGCGCGCGAGCGCGAGCGGGTGGCTAACTGTATCGCCCAGGCCGAAGCCCTGATGTGCGGTCGCGACAGCGATGCACTGCAGGCCGAGCTCGAAGCCCAGGGGCTGGCGGGCGACGCGCTCGAACACCGGTTGGCCGCACGTCGGTTCGACGGTAACCGGCCGAGCAACATGCTGTTGCTCGATGCGCTCGACGCGCATCACCTCGGGGCCCTGATCGCCGCCTACGAACACAAGGTGTTCGTGCAGGGCGTGATCTGGAACGTCAACAGCTTCGACCAGTGGGGCGTGGAGCTTGGCAAGACCATGGCCGGCCAGATCGTCGACGAACTGGGGGAGCAGCCGCGGGCCGCCGCGCACGACGGCTCGACGGCCGCACTCGTGGCCCGCGTGCGCCGCGCCTGGAACCGCTGATCCCGTCCCGGATTCCGTATGACCGAAACCAGCGATTATCTGCCGAACCTGGTCTATGACGCCGATCAGCTCAGAGCCCTGGATACGCGCTTCATCAACGAATTCGGGGTGGACGGTTTTGCCCTGATGGAGCGCGCTGCGCGCGCGGCCTACGACGAACTGGCCCAGAACTGGCCCATGCCGGGGCGGCTGGTCGTGTTCTGTGGGCCGGGCAACAACGGCGGCGATGGGGCGCTGGTTGCGTGCCAGGCGATGGCAGCCGGGTGGCGGGTGACGCTGGTCGCACCGCTGGATCTGGCGAAGGCCACCGGCGACGCGGCGCGCGCATTCGACACCTGGCGCGAGACCGGCGGCGAGATTCGTGATTTCGTCGATGAGCCGATTCAGGCCGACCTGATCGTCGATGCCCTGTTCGGCACCGGCTTGAACCGCGAGGTCACCGGAGCCATGGCCCAGGCCATCGATCGCATCAACGAAGCGTCGGGCCGGGGCGTCGGGGTGCTGGCCATCGATATCGCCTCCGGCGTGGATGCCGGCACCGGGCGCACCTGGGGGCGTGCGGTGGTCGCCGATACCACGGTCACTTTCATCGGCCTCAAGCTGGGCCTGCTCACCGGCGACGGCGCGGCGCACAGCGGTGAGCTCGCCTTCGACGATCTCGGCGCGCCGGATGCGCTGTACGGAGATCAGCCCCACGTGGCCCGGCGCATCACGCATCGCGATCTGCGGCATGTGCTGCCGGCGCGGCCGCGCGGCGCGCACAAGGGCGACAACGGTCATGTGCTGTGCATTGGCGGCGGGCCGGGCATGGGCGGGGCGATTCGCATGTCGGCCGAGTCGGCGCTGCGGGCCGGGGCCGGGCTGGTCAGCGTGGCCTGTCATCACGATCATGCGGGCGCGATGAGCCAGGCGCGCCCCGAGTTGATGTGCCAGGGCCTGCCCGACGACCCGGGTACCGCCGACGCGGTTTCGCGTCTGGACGCGTTGATCGCGGCGGCGTCGCTGATCGCGATCGGGCCGGGTCTGGGGCGTGGTGACTGGGGCGATGCGCTGTGGCGGCGCGCGCTCGACTCGGATCGGCCGCTGGTGGTCGATGCCGATGCGCTCAATCGCCTGGCGGCCGCCCAGGTCGAGCGCAAACACTGGATTCTCACGCCGCACCCCGGCGAAGCGGCGCGCCTGCTGGGGTGGTCGACGGCCGATGTGGTCGCCGACCGGGTCCAGGCCGCGCGGCGTCTGGCCGAGCGCTACCACGCGGTGGTGGCGCTCAAGGGCGCGGGCACGCTCATCGCCACGCCCGACGAGCTCTGGCTGTGCACCCAGGGCAATCCCGGCATGGCGGTCGGCGGCATGGGCGATTTGCTCACTGGCGTGATCGCCGGTTTCGCGGCCCAGGGCATGACGCTGGCCGAGGCCGCTGTGTTCGGTGTTTATGTTCACGCGCTGGCGGGCGACGAGGCCGCCGTCGGCGACGGCGAGCGCGGTCTGTTGCCGACCGATCTGTTGCCCTGCATACGACGCCAGGCCAATCCGCAGCGCCCGTGAACGTTGCCCTGCCCACGCCGGCCGACACCGATCAGCTGGGCCGGCAGCTGGCACGGGCGATCGAGGTGCACGCCCGGGGCGTGGTGATCACGCTGACGGGGGAACTGGGTGCCGGCAAGACCGCGCTCGCGCGGGCGACGATCCAGGGGCTCGGTCATGCCGGACCGGTGGTGTCGCCGAGCTATACGTTGATCGAGCCCTACGATCTGTCGGGGCGGCGGCTGCATCATCTGGACCTGTATCGCCTGGGCGACCCGGAAGAGTTGGAATTTCTCGGCATCCGCGACATCTGCCTCGACTCCGACCTGGTATTGGTGGAATGGGCCGATCGCGGTGCCGGGTTTCTGCCGGCGCCGGATCTCGACATCACGCTGGAATACCGTGGTGAGGGGCGATTTGCGCATCTTCAGTCCCGTTCAGCGGCGGGTCGGCAGGTGATCGCGAAGCTGCAGCAATTCAGATCGCGCACATAATTCAAGTGGATAGCCAACACCTTCACGCTAGGTCCTGTTTTTCCTGTCAAAAAATTTGCGCCGGGTGATCCCGGTCGATAATCTCTGGAAAACGGTTCTCTCGCGAACCCTGTGGGGGAGACGGGGTGACACATGATCCGTAGCGTGCAATGGCTGATTTTTTTCGGTTTCCTCACGCTGACGTTGCCGGCTGCGGCCCAGGTCGCACGGCTGCACGATGCGCGCATGTCGGCGAGCCCGAACAAAACACGTGTCGTTTTCGATCTGTCCGCGGACACCGACCCGAATATCTTCATGGTCGATCATCCGCTACGGCTGGTGATTGATCTGCCACACACGCGCAATCTCGGACGCGTCGCCGGACAGGCCCGCGGCAGCGGCCTGATCAAAAAGATTCGTACCGGCGTGCATCAGGGCACCGGCGTGCGCGTTGTGCTCGATCTGGCTGAAATGATCCGCGCCAAGAGTTTCATGCTCTCACCGGCAGACGGCCATCGCTATCGGCTCGTGCTCGACTTGTATCCGCGAGACGGTGCGCCCGACACCGCGATGGCACAAACCGGCGCCAGTACGGATGCGCAAAATTCGGATGGTGAATTGACCGCCAGCGACGATAGCCAGGCCACTGCCGATAAGTCGGCCGCCGCCATGGCGCAGGCCTCTTCGCCGACACCCGCCGACTCGCCGGCCGATCGGTCGGCTACCGGGACCCAGGATGAGCCCAGGGTGCCTGAACGTCGCGCGCCATCGCGCGACATCGTTATCGCCATTGATCCCGGCCACGGCGGCAAGGACCCGGGCGCACACGGCCCGGACGGGCTGCTGGAGAAGAATATCACGCTGGCCATCGCGCGGCGGCTCAAGCGCATGGTGGATGATCAACCGCATATGAAGGGCGTGTTGACCCGCAACGGCGACTACTACGTCGGCCTGCGCCAGCGCATGGTGATCGCGCGGCGGGACAAGGCCGATTTCTTTATTTCGATTCATTGCGATGCATCGCCGGACGGCGGCGGGGCAAAGGGGGCCTCGGTTTATGCGCTTTCGCCGCATGGCGCGACCAGCGAACATGCGCGTTGGCTGGCCCAGCGCGAGAACAGCGCCGACATGGTCGGCGGGGTCAGCTTGAAGAACAAGAATTCCAGTCTGGCGTCATTCGTGCTGGATCTGTCACAAAGTCAGAGTATCGAGGCCAGCATGGATGCCGGTCGGCGTGTGCTGGCCCAGCTCGATGACCTCGGCTCGCTGCACAAGAGCCGGGTGCAGCAGGCCGGCTTCATGGTCCTGAAGTCACCGGATATTCCGTCGATTCTGGTCGAGACCAACTTCATCTCCAATCGCGCGACCGAACACCGGCTGGCGCGTGCGCGCTACCAGAACGGACTGGCCGCGGCCATGCTGCGCGGCATCAAGGGGTATTTCGCGAGCTACCGGCCGTCGACCTATATCGCCGCCGACCAGCAGCATCGTGTTAAGCGCGGCGACACGCTTTCGCAGATCGCGCAGACCTACGGGGTGAGCGTGCCGGCGCTGCGTCGCTACAACGACATGAACAGCAACAGGCTGCAGGCTGGCCAGACGCTGAAGATTCCGCCGCCGCAAGCGCAACAACTGGCCAGCAGAAGCTGAGCGGTGCGGCCCGAGCGAAGCCCGCCTGGTGCCGTACACGATCTCGTTCTGGTCGGTCTCGGCGAAACCCACCGGCATCTGCTGAGCCACCTCCGGGGCCCGGGCGAGACATTTGGCGTGACCGTGGTCGCGCCGCACGACGGCCGATATGGCGGGGCCACGGCGGCCATGCTCGCGGGAGCCGTGTCGCCGCATCGGCTGCGCTGGTCGCCGCCTTCGGCTACACACGTCATCACGAGCCGGGCGATCGGCTGCCAACCGACCCATGGCCGGCTGTGGCTGGCGGACGGGCGGATGATGCGTTACCACCGTCTCAGCCTGAACACGGGGACGCGCCGACTGCCGGCCTGGGCCGCGCATGAGCGGCCCGGTTGTCCCCGCGTCTGGTCCGGGCATTCGACCATGCAGCTGATTGCGCTTCGGGCCGCGCTGGACGCCGGGACGCGCACTTCGATCGTGATCGCAGGCGGGTCGCGGTCGGCGCTGGAGATTGCCGGTGGCGTGGCGGCAGCGGCCGGCTGCTGCCGTGTGGCCTCGGTGACACTGTTGTGGCCGGGGCGGGACTACAGCCGGACCACGCGGGCGGCGTTGCGCCGGCTGGCCTGGATCGGTGTCGATGTGGTTGCGGGCGCGACCGCCAGCGGCTTGGCCGCCTGCTGTGTTCAATGCCGCGATGGCCGGCGATTCCGTGCCGATCATGTCATCTGTGCCGGGCCGGCCGAGCCCGATTCGCTGGTGCTGGCGATGAACCTGCCGATTTACGGTCCCGGCCTGAGGGTCGACCGTTGGCTGGCGAGTCCGCGCGCGGCGTCGGTGCAGATCACGGGCGCGGCGGCTTCGCTCGATGGGCGCCGTGTATTGCCGGGCTGGGACGGTGCCCGGCAGGCCCGAGTGGTTTTATCCGCGCTCCGTGGGCCGGCGAGGGGCCGGGGCGTGACGCATTATGCCTCGCCATGGCGTCCCGTGGCGCCCGATCTCGGGCCGGGCGCGGGCGTTGTCTCGGGCACGTGCCGGCTGCGGGCATGGGATCGATGGCGGCACCGCCAGGGCATCGACCCGGCGCTCGCCGTGGCCGGAGATCGGGACCCGGACGCGACGCGCCGGTAGGGAAAAACTTCGCGGATCAGCGGGTATGCGGCAACCGGCCCGGTGGGCGGCGCCCGCATGCGCGACACCCCGGTCGCATGGGCACAGCAGCAGGTAAATGGGACGTCGGCGCGCGGCTGGCACGCGCAATCAAGAATCCGGCTCCGCCGCTCGGGCGGAAGCCGGATGGGTCGGCGTCTTGTGCGAAGACCCCGGGACGCCGCGGAACCGCATCGGTCACGCTTGACGCGGTCGGCGTCAGTAGCCCTCGGCCTGGGTTGTCGGCGCTTCGCGCGAAGCGCCGTGGGCAAGCCGACCGATTCGAAACCGGTCCGCCGGAATCGAATCGGCCGCCATGGCTCAGGCGGCGACGTCGAAGCGATCGAGCATCATCACCTTGTGCCACGCCTTGACGAAGTCATGCACCATTTTTTCGTGACCGTCGTCGGACGCATAGACTTCCGAGATCTGGCGCAGCTGGCTGTTGGCGCCAAAGACCAGGTCGCAACGCGTGGCGGTGAACTTCTTGGCGTCGTTGTCGCGACGACGCAGTTCGAACGCCATGCCGTCCTGGTCCGCCTTGTGCCAGTAGTAGTCCATCGTGGTCAGGTTGGTGAAGAAGTCGTTGGACAACACGCCGGGGCGGTCGGTGAACACGCCGTCCTGGGAACCGCCGGTGTTGATGTCCAGTACGCGCAGGCCGCCCGTGAGCACGGTCCATTCCGGCGCGGTCAGGCCGAGCAGGTCGGCGCGGTCCAGAAAGATCCGCTCCGGCGTCACGTTGTAGCGGACATTGCTGTCCTGGAAGTTGCGAAAGCCATCCGAGACCGGGCGCAACCAATCGAAGCTCTGGGCATCGGTCTGCGCGTCAGTGGCATCGGTACGCCCCGGCGTGAACGGCACGGTGACGTCGACCCCGGCATCCCTGGCCGCCTTCTCGACCGCAGCACAGCCACCCAGCACGATCAGATCGGCAACGGAAACCTGCTTGTTGCCTGCCTGGGCACCGTCGAAGTCGGCCTTGATGTCTTCCAGCGTCTCCACAACCTTTTTGATCTCGGCCGGGTTGTTGACTTTCCAGTCCTTCATGGGCGCGAGACGGATGCGGGCGCCATCGGCGCCGCCGCGCTTGTCGGACGTGCGATGGGAGGAGGCCGAGCCCCAGGCCACACCCACAAGCTCGGAGACCGTCAGACCGGAATCGAGAATCCGGGTCTTCAGGTGGTCGATGTCGTTGCTGTCGATCAGGTCATGATCGCGGGCGGGGGTCGGATCCTGCCAGACCAGCTCTTCTTCCGGCACTTCCGGGCCGAGATAGCGGACCTTCGGACCCATGTCGCGGTGCGTCAGCTTGAACCAGGCACGCGCGAATGCGTCGGCGAAGTAGTCGAAGTCCGCGAGGAATTTTTCGCAGATCTTGCGATACGAGGGATCCACCTTCAGCGCGATGTCCGAGGTCATCATCATCAATGGATGCTCGACCCCCGACTTGTGGGCGTCGGGCGTTTTCGGCGCGCTGGCGTCGGTGGGTTTCCACTGGGTCGCGCCCGATGGTGCCTTGGTCTGCTCCCATTCGTATTTGAACAGGTTGGTCAGGTAGTCGTTGTCCCAGTTGGTCGGCCGCGGTGTCCAGGAACCCTCGATGCCGTTGGTCATGGTGTACTCGGCGAAGCCGGTACCGGCCTTGTTCATCCAGCCCAGGCCCTGGGCTTCCATCGGCGCCGCTTCCGGCGCCGGGCCGACGTTTTCCGGGGAGACGGCACCGTGGGACTTGCCGAACGCATGGCCACCGGCGATCAGCGCGACGGTTTCTTCGTCATTCATGGCCATGCGGCCGAATGTCTGTCGGATCTCGCGCGCGGAGTGTTCCGGGACATTGTTGGAAGCCGGACCTTCCGGATTCACATAGATCAGGCCGAACTGGGAATTGCCCATCGGGTTTTCGAGATCATAGTGCTCTTCGTCGGGCTGGCCTTCCCAGCGATCGCGACCGAGCATTTCCGTTTCCGGCCCCCAGTAGGTGGCACGATCCGGCTCCCAGGCGTCGATACGGCCGCCGCCGAATCCGAAGGTCTTGAAACCCATGATCTCGAGGGCGCAGTTGCCCGTGAGTACCATCAGATCGCCCCAGGACAGGGACTTGCCGTATTTCTTCTTGATCGGCCACAGCAGGCGGCGGGATTTGTCGATGTTGCCGTTGTCTTCCCACGAGTTGATCGGGGCGAAACGCTGCATCGCCTGCGCGGTACCGCCCCGGCCATCGGCGATACGGTAGGTGCCGGCCGAATGCCAGGCCATGCGGATCATCTGCGGGCCGTAATTGCCATAGTCGGACGGCCACCACGGCTGCGAGGAGGTCAGCAACGCCTTGATATCCTTCTTGACCTCATCGAGGTCGAGCTTGCTGAACGCCGCGGCGTAGTCGAAATCGGGATCCAGCGGATCGGCTTCCTGCGGGTTCTGGTGCAGCAGTTCCACTTGCAGTCGGTTCGGCCACCAGTCTTCTAGCGTCGTGCCCGAGCCGACGGCACCGCCGATGCGGTCGCCACCGAAGGGGCATTTGCCTTCCAGTTTAACTTCTTCGCTCATATGCTTCGTTCCTGCTTTCGATCAATAATCCTGCGAACCATGGCAGGCGTTTTGTGTACGCGATGGTCACGTGACCATCGCGGGAGACCGCCGGGCTCCGGTCGGTCAGTCGATAGGCTCCGCCGCTGAATCCTTGCGAGACTGGCACTCGGAACACAGGCCCCAGAACACAATCTCGGCTTCATCCACGTCGAAACCCTCATCATGCGAGGGTGTCAGACAGGGGGCATCACCGGTATGACAATCGGTATCGGCGATGCGCCCACAGCCACGGCATACCAGATGATGGTGATTGTCCCCGGTGCGCCGCTCGAACCGGGCCGGGTGGCCGGCCGGCTTGATTTGTCGAACCAGGTCGGCCGTCACGCATGCCGACAGCACGTCGTAGACGGCCTGTTTCGAGATGGTGCCCAGGCGTTCGGAAACGCCCTGATGCACTTGTTCGACGGTGGCGTGCGGATGGCTGACCAGCCAGTCGAGCACGGCATGACGCGGGGCGGTAACCCGCAGGCCGCGCTCGCGTAGTTCAGCAGCAATGGCGTTTGGGTATCGACTCATGGCAACTCGATCATTGGTTATTTTCTGGAATGAGTCAAGAAAACGAATCAGTCAATGACGCCGGCTGCGCCACCCCACTGTATTGGAGTCTGCGCCGGCAATGACGGACCGAGGCGTTCGTGCTCACGGTGGGCGCTGGCCGCCCATGCGCGCCGAACCCGCGACTTGCTTTGCCAAGTGAGGGTGACATACAGGACACTGAGCGGCGTTTCGGTTCCCATATGCGTTTCGACGCCGGTTGCGTGATGCCTATTCAACTGCTCGACGATCGACTGATCAGCCAGATCGCGGCCGGCGAGGTCGTGGAACGCCCGGCGTCCATCATCAAGGAACTGGTCGAGAACAGCCTGGACGCCGGTGCCAGCCGTATCGCCGTGGACGTGGAAGAGGGCGGGCTGCGACGCATACTGATCGAAGACGACGGCAGCGGCGTGAGTGCCGATGAACTGCCGCTCGCGGTTGCCCGGCACGCCACCAGCAAGATCGACAGTCTCGATGCGCTGGAATCGGTGGCCAGCCTCGGCTTCCGGGGCGAGGCACTGGCCAGCATTGCCTCGGTCGCTGAGCTGACGCTGACCTCGCGGGTCGTCGGCGCCGATCGCGCCTATGCCATTTCGCCGCACATCGACACCCGGGCGCGCCCGGCGGCCGGTGCCCCCGGGACCCGCGTGGAGGTGCGTGAATTGTTCGCCCGGATTCCGGCGCGCCGGAAATTTCTGCGCGCACCACCGACCGAGTTCAAGCATATCCGTCAGGCGTTCAATCAACTGGCCCTGTCGCGCTTCGATGTGACCTTCACCCTGCGTCACGGCGGCGTGGAATCGGCGGCCCTGGGCGCCTGTCGCGACGCCGAGGCCCGCAAGCGACGCGTGGCGCATGTTCTGGGCGGCGAATTCGATGACCACGCCGTGGTCGTGGATGAATCGGCGGCGGGCCTGCGCCTGACCGGCTGGATCGCCACGCCCGGTTTCTCGCGCGGGCAGGCCGATCGCCAGTACAGCTTCGTCAATGGCCGGCCGATCCGCGACAAGGTGTTCAATCACGCGGTGCGGCTGGCCTATCGCGATCTGCTGCACAATCAGCGCCATCCCGCCTATGCCTTGTATCTGACGCTCGATCCGCGCCAGGTCGATGTCAACGCCCATCCGGCCAAGGCCGAGGTGCGGTTTCGCCAGTCGCGGCTGGTGCACGATTTCGTCTTTCGCAGCGTCTCGCGGGCGCTGGCCGCGGTGGAGGCGCGCCCGCACGAGGCGCGAACCGTCGAGCTGGCACCGGCGCCCGGCGCCGTCGACTCATCGACCCCGCAGCGACCCATGACCCCGCGCGGATTGCACTTCGGGACACAGCCGGCACGGCCCGGTCTCGCCGAGACGGCCGCCAGCTATCGCTTCCAGCAACCGGCGTCGCAAGCCGCCGCGCCCGGTAACCGCGATACGCCCGCGCGCGGCGTCGAGACGCCGGCGCCCGGCGCGCCGGCGGACGA
Source organism: Salinisphaera sp. RV14 (assembly GCF_052044135.1). Lineage (NCBI taxonomy): Bacteria > Pseudomonadati > Pseudomonadota > Gammaproteobacteria > Salinisphaerales > Salinisphaeraceae > Salinisphaera > Salinisphaera sp. RV14. The sequence continues at coordinate 32,861 of NZ_JBQDYF010000014.1, read as the reverse complement.
GGCCGAGACGCCACCGCTGGGTTATGCAATCGGTCAGCTGCACGACATCTATATTTTGGCCCAGAACGCCGAAGGGCTCGTTCTGGTCGACATGCACGCCGCCCACGAGCGGGTGCTGTACGAACAGCTCAAGGCCGAGTTCTCGGCCGGGCGCATCCAGTGCAAGCGACTGCTCGTGCCCGAGACGCTGTCGCTGTCGGAGAGCGAGGCGGCGGTCGTGGAGCACCGCGCCGAACTGCTGGCCGAGGTGGGCTTCGAACTGGGGCGCAGCGGGCCGACCAGCGCGATGCTGCGCGGGGTGCCGGCGCTGCTGGCCGATCGCGATTATCTGGCCGTGGCGCGCGACGTGATCGCCGAGCTGGACGGCGGCCCGCGCGGCGCGGATGCGGTGCGCGACATCCTCGACGATATCCTCGCGGACATGGGCTGCAAAGCCGCGGTCAAGGCCGGACGACGACTGACGATCGCCGAGATGAACGCGCTGCTGCGGGACATGGAACACACCGACCGGGCCGGGCACTGCAATCATGGCCGCCCGAGTTGGGTGAGTGTCGATCGTGCCGGTCTCGATCGCCTGTTCATGCGCGGCCAGTAGCGATGCCGGGCAAGCCGCCGGTTGTCTTCATCCTGGGCCCGACCGCCTCCGGCAAGACCGGGCTGGCCATCGATCTGGTTGCGTCGATGAACGCCGAGATCGTGTCGGTGGATTCGGCCATGGTTTATCGCGGGATGGATATCGGCACGGCCAAGCCGGACGCGGCGACCCTGACGCGTGCGCCGCACGCGCTGATTGATATCCGTGACCCGGCCGAGGCCTACTCCGCGGCCGATTTCGTGCGCGACGCCCGGGCCGAGATCGAGCGGATTCATGCCGCCGGGCGGCTGCCGCTTCTGGTGGGCGGCACGTCGCTGTATTTTCGGGCGCTCGAGCATGGCCTGTCCGACATGCCGGGGCGCGATCCGGCGCTGCGCGCCCGCCTGACCGAGGAGGCCGTGGAGCGGGGGTGGGCGGCCCTGCACGCGCGCCTGGCGCGTATCGACCCGCCGACGGCGGCACGCATCCATCCCAACGACGCCCAGCGCATCCAGCGCATGCTGGAGATTCATGCGCTGACCGGGCAGGCGCCGAGCGCGCTGCACGCAAGCAGCGGCGCGGCCGATCCGCCGTGGTCGATCCACAAACTGATCGTCGCGCCGAGTACACGCGAACGCTTGCATCGCAATATTTCCCAGCGCTTTGGCCTGATGATGGCCGCAGGATTTTTGGCAGAGGTTGAAAAGCTCCATGCCCGTCCCGATCTCGATCTAGCGCAACCTGCGATGCGAGCTGTTGGCTATCGTCAGCTGTGGCAGTCACTGGACGGCATGTACGGCCTGGACGAGGCCGTGGACCGGGCGGTGATCGCCTCACGCCAGCTGGCCAAGCGACAGCTCACATGGCTGCGTTCTCTCGATGATGCCCCCTGGCTCGCGAGCGACGACGACACAATGAAAAACAGGGCGCGACGGCTCGTCGAAACGGCGACCGGGACGACCTGAAATCATGCTAATATTTTCTTGATCTTTTTTGTCCCCCCGACTTTGTGGAGTCTGTTCCATGGCAAAAGGCCAAACATTACAAGAACCATTCCTCAACGCCTTGCGCAAAGAGCGTGTGCCGGTGTCGATCTATCTCGTCAACGGCATCAAGCTGCAGGGGCAGATCGAATCTTTTGACCAGTTTGTGGTGCTGTTGCGCAATGCCGTCAATCAGATGGTGTACAAGCACGCGATTTCCACCATCGTGCCGTCGCGCAACGTCCGCAGTGAAGTGCGCGACGAAATGTCGCAGGAGTCCGACGATAGCTAGGGTTCGAGCACATGTTTGAGCGGCCGCCGACCGGCCAGGCGGCCGTGATCGTCCATATCGCCTTCGGCATCGACGAGTACGAGGCCGCGGATCAGGAATTTCGCGAACTCGTGGAATCCGCGGGCGCCGACGTGCTGTGTCATGTCGGCGGCTCCCGCCGGGTCCCGGATCCGCGTTTCTTCATCGGCGGCGGCAAGGCCGACGAAATTGCCGCCGCCGTGGCCGAACACGGCGCCGAACTGGTGGTGTTCAACCACGATCTGTCGCCCAGCCAGGAACGCAATCTGGAAAAGCGCATGAACGCGCGGGTGCTCGATCGTGCCGGTCTGATCCTGGATATCTTTGCGCGCCGGGCACGCTCTCACGAGGGCAAGCTGCAGGTCGAGCTGGCGCAGTTGCAACATCTGGCCACGCGCCTGGTGCGCGGCTGGTCCCATCTCGAGCGCCAGAAAGGCGGTATCGGGCTGCGCGGGCCGGGCGAGACCCAGCTCGAGACCGACCGCCGCCTGCTCAACGACCGCATCAAGCTGTTGCGCTCCCGTCTGGACAAGGTGCTGGCCCGGCGTGACCAGGGCCGCGCTTCGCGTCGGCGCGCGCGGACCCCGGTAGTGTCGCTGGTCGGCTATACCAATGCCGGCAAGTCGACACTGTTCAATCGACTGACCGGCGAGACGATCTATGCCGCCGACCAGCTGTTCGCGACCCTCGATCCGACCCTGCGGCGCATGGATGTGCCCGTGGGCGAGCCCCTGATCGTCGCCGATACGGTCGGTTTCATTCGCGATCTGCCGCATGAACTGGTGGCCGCGTTCCGTGCGACGCTCGAGGAGACACGCGAGGCCGACGTGCTGGTGCACGTCATCGACGTGGCCGACAGCGAGCGGCGGGCGCATGCCCGCGAGGTCAACGGCGTGCTTGGCGATATTGGCGCGGGCGGCGTGCCGCAGCTCGAGGTCTTCAACAAGGTCGATCTGCTTGACGATGAGCCGCCCCGCGTTGAATACGACGCTCATGGCCGGCCGGTACGGGTGTATGTCTCGGCGGTGACCGGCGAAGGCCTGGATGAGCTGCGCCATGCCCTGGCTGCCTTTTGCTATCCGGATACCGTGCTCGGAACGCTGCGCGTGCCACCGGCCGCCGGCTGGTTGCGCTCCCAGCTCTATGAGCTCGGCGTGGTCGGCGAGGAACGTTATGCCGACAACGGTGATGCGTTGCTCTCGGTGACCGCATCGCAGGCGGATCTGGAGCGGGTGGTGGCCCAGGCCGGGCTGGTATTCGGCGACGTGCTCATCGATCGCCGCCCTGTACGCCCGGACGTCGAGCGCCTCGCCGAAGCGCGCGTCCCGCGCCGGCCGGCCTGACGTGGGTGTTTCCGGGCCACAACGTTCGACAGGGTTTCGGGCGGACTATAGACTTGCGGGGAATCGCAGGCCGTTCGCGCATCGTTATGCCGGGTTGCGCCGCTTCGGGCCGTTCCACGGCCCCGTGTGCGACCGGTGACATTCAAGGAGAGCGGTTTGTTCACTCAGGGATTGACCGGCAAGCGGCCGGTGCGCATGCGCGCGAAAACGGGCGGGTGCCCTGAAGCGGCCGCCCGATGTGAACGCGAGGGGCGCGGCCGTGTGCAAGCCGTGCCGTCGACCCGATCAGAGGCTTTCTAGCATGGCGTGGAACGAGCCCGGCAAGGGCAAGGATCCGTGGGGCGGGGGCAACCGCAACAACAGTGGCGGCAACGGTGGCGGACCGCCGGATCTCGACCAGATATGGAAGCGCTTTCGTGAGCGCTTTTCCGGCAAGCGCGGCGGTGGCGCCGGCGGCGGCAGCAATGGCGGGGGCGGCATCGGCGGCGGCGTGTTTGTCGCGCTCGTGCCGGTCGTCTTCGTGATCTGGCTGGCCACCGGGCTTTACGTCGTACAGCCGGGCGAGAAGGGCGTCGTGCTGCGATTGGGGGCGTATACACACACCGCCGACGCGGGCTGGCACTGGCATTTGCCGTACCCGATCAGCACCGTGTCCAAGGTCGACACGCACCAGGTGCGTCGGACCAGCAACCGCGCGGTCATGCTGACCAAGGACGAGAACATCGTCGATGTCGAGGTCTCGGTGCAATACCGCATCTCGGATGCCATGAGCTATCTGTTCCAGTTGCAGGATCCCGAGAACACCGTGCAGCAGGTGCTGCGTTCGGCTGTGCGCGAGATCGTCGGCACTTCGGACATGAACCAGGTGATCCAGGAAGGGGTTCAGGTCAACCAGCTCGACAACAAGGCGATGGCCCATGTCGACCTCAAGGAGAACTCCGGTCAGCCCAAGAAGAAGAACGGGCTGAAGGATATGGACAAGAAGCTCGCCAGCCAGGTCAAGCAGAAGCAGAACGAATACCCGCAGATCACCGATCGCTCGCGTGCGAAGCTGCCGGACAACGTGCGCCGGATCATGCAGTACACGTTGAACAAGTATCACGCCGGCATTCAGATTATCGCGGTCAACGTGCAGTACGCCCAGCCGCCGGAGCAGGTGCAGGGCGCCTTCCAGGAGGCCATCAAGGCGCGCGAGGAAGAAGAGCGCGCCAAGAACATCGCCCGTGCCTATGCCCGCGATATCGTGGCGCGCGCCCAGGGCGACAAGGCGCAGATCATTGCCCAGGCACGCGCTTACAAGCAGCGCAAGATCAACCGCGCCGAGGGCCAGGCGGCCCGCTTCTCCGACCTGCTCGTCCAGTACGAGAAGGCGCCCCAGGTGACCCGCGAGCGGCTGTATCTGGAGACCATGGGCGATGTGCTGTCGGCCTCTCATCTGATCCTCAACGACGGGTCGTCGAATTCGATGAGTTATCTGCCGCTGGACAAGATTCTCGGCAAGTCGACGGGTTCGAACAAATCCGCCAGCAATGGCGATTCCGGTTCGAGCGGCAGCGCCAACGCGTCCGCCCCCCTGCCGAGCCAGTCGGGTGACAACGGTAGCGGCAACGGTTCGAGTACGAGCGGCAACTCCGGCTCGAACGTCGACAACCTGCGCAGCCGGAGCCGCAACTCATGAATGGCAAGCAGATTTTTGCTCTGATCCTCGTCGTCATCGCGGCCTATGTGGCCTATGACTCGGTGTTTGTGGTGACGCCGCGCCAACGCGTGGTGGTGGTGCAGATGGGTAAAATCATCGGTTCCCAGTACCAGCCCGGCCTGCACTTCAAGATTCCGTTCGTGCAGCAGGTGCATCGTTTCGATCGGCGTGTGATGACGCTGACCGGCGATATCCACCGCGTGCTGACCTCGGAGAACAAGAACCTGTCGGTGGATTACTTCGTCAAATGGCAGATCGCCAAGCCGGTGAAGTACTATCTGTCGACCCACGGCAACGCCGATCGGGCACGCAGCCTGTTGACCGAGTCCGTGCAGAACGATTTGCTGGCGGAGTTCTCCAAGCGCACCATCCGGCAGGCCGTCGGCGATGACCGTAACGAGATCGTCGCCGCGGTTCAGGTGCAGGTGAACCAGGCCGCCAAGCAGCTCGGCATCGATGTGAAGGATGTGCGCATCATGAAGCTTGATCTGCCGTCCAAGGTCAGCGATACGGTCTACGAGCGCATGCGCTCGGAGCGCCAGGAAGTGATCCGTACGCTGCGTGCGCAGGGCGATGCGGCGGCCAAGGAAATTCGTTCCGATGCCGAGCGCGAGCGTACAGTGGTGCTGGCCAAGGCCTACAAGCAGGCCGAGTCGATCCGGGGGCAGGGCGATGCCAAGGCGGCACAGGTCTACGCCGATGCCTACAAGAAGAATCCCGGCTTCTACAGCTTCTATCGCAGTCTGCAGGTCTACCGGCAGAGCATCGGCGACAAGGATGTCCTGTTGCTCAAGCCCGATGGCAAGCTTTTCAAGTACTTCAATCCCGCGCTCGCCGCGGGTGCCGGCCACCAGAAATAGCAGCCGCGGACGATGTGGGCCGATCTGTTGCGCGCTTTGGCGCTCGTCTGCGTGATCGAGGGGCTGATGCCCTTCATCGCGCCGGAGCGCTGGCGTGAGACCGTGATGCGGCTGGCCAATGTCGCGCCGCGCCAGTTGCGTATCTTCGGGGCCGTGATGATCGCCGTCGGCGTCGTGGCGCTGCAGTTTCTACACCATTTTTAGAGCCATGCAATCCAAACGTTGGTTACTGCCGGAAGGCGTTCAGGAGACGGTCCCGCCGGAATCGTGGCGGCTGGAGGCGGCACGCCGGGCGTTGCTCGATCTCTACTGGCGCTGGGGCTACGAACTCATTCGGCCGCCGCTGATTGAATATCTCGATTCCTTGCTCACCGGCGCCGGCCATGAGCTGGATCTGCATACGTTCAAGCTCACGGATCAGCTCAACGGCCGCATGATGGGCGTCCGCTCCGACATGACCACCCAGGCCACGCGCATCGATGCGCACCGGCTGGCTGCGACCGGCCCCGCGCGCTACTGCTATATCGGCAGCGTGTTGCGGACCCGCCCGGACGAACCGGGCGGCTCGCGCTCGCCGCTGCAGGTCGGGGTGGAGAAATTCGGCGACGCCCATCTGCACAGCGATCTCGAGATCGTGTCGCTGATGCTGGAGACGCTGCACGGCATGGGGATCGAGCGGGCCTATCTGGATCTCGGTCACGTGGCCATCTATCGCCGACTGGTGGCGCTCGCCGGCGTCTCGGCCGATTTCGAGCCCACGCTGTTCGACGTGGTTCAGCGCAAGTCGCGGCCCGATCTAGACCGGCTGGCCGCGGACGGGCGGCTCGGGGCATCGTTGCACGACCGTCTCGCCACGCTGATCGGGCTCAACGGTCCGGCGTCGGTACTGGCCGCGGCGCGCACCGCGCTCGGCGGCATCGATGAAGGCATCGATCATGCGCTGGACGAAACAGCCGCCATGGTCGCGCTGATCGAGGCGCATTATCCGGACATGCCATTGTTCGTCGATCTGGCCGAGCTGCGCGGGTATCGCTACAAGACCGGTTTGCTGTTCGCCGCGTTCGCCCCCGGCCTCGGCCGGGAACTGGCGCGTGGCGGCCGCTACGACGATGTCGGCTCGGCTTTCGGCCGGCCGCGGCCGGCGACCGGCTTCTCGGCCGATCTCAACCTGCTGGCCGCACTCGGCGAGTTCGCCGACGATCGGCCGGCCGGCGGTATTTTCGCGCCGTCCGACGATGACGACCAAGCATTACTCGCCGAAATCCGGCGCCTGCGGGCGTCCGGCGAGCGCGTGGTGGTCGCCACGCCCGCGCATACCGAAACCACCGGTTCGGGCTGCGATCGCATTCTGGAACAGATCGACGGCACCTGGCAGGTCCGTCCGCTAGGGGATAGGCAACATGGGTAAACGGGTCATCGTCATCGGCAGCCAGTGGGGTGATGAAGGCAAGGGCAAGATTGTCGATCTGCTCACCGATCGCACCCGGCACGTCGTGCGCTTTCAGGGCGGGCACAACGCCGGGCATACGCTGGTCATCAACGGCGAGAAGACGATCCTGCGATTGATTCCGTCCGGCATTCTGCACGACGGGGTGACGTGCTATATCGGCAACGGCGTGGTGCTGTCGCCGGACGCGTTGCTGGAGGAGATGGGCGAGCTTGACGCCCGCGGCGTGCCGGTGCGCGACAAGTTGCGCATCAGTCCGGCCTGTCCGTTGATCCTGCCGTATCACATCGCGCTCGACAAGGCGCGTGAGGCCGCGCGCGGCAAGACCGCCATCGGCACGACCGGGCGGGGTATCGGCCCGGCCTACGAGGACAAGGTCGCCCGGCGCGCGGTACGCGTGTCCGACCTGTTCCGGCGCGAGCTGCTGGCGTCCAAGCTGGGCGAGGCGCTCGATTTCCATAATTTCGTGCTCAAGAACTATCTCGGCCAGGCGCCGGTCGATTTCCAGCAGACACTCGACCAGGCGCTCGAACACGCCGAGCAGATTCGCCCGATGGTCGCCGATGTGGTCGAGTTGCTGCGCCGAGCCTATGTGGCCGATGAGTCGATTCTGTTCGAGGGCGCCCAGGGGGCACTGCTCGACGTCGACCACGGCACCTATCCGTTCGTGACCTCCTCGAACACCACTGCCGGCGGGGCCTCGACGGGTTCCGGCGTTGGCCCGACCTATTTCGATTATGTGCTGGGTGTGGTCAAGGCCTACACCACGCGGGTCGGTTCCGGCCCATTCCCGACCGAACTGGACGATCATTACGGCAAGCATCTCGCCGACAAGGGCGCCGAGTTCGGGGCGGTCACGGGTCGGCCGCGTCGCTGCGGCTGGTTCGATGCCGTCGGCCTGCGGCGCGCGGCGTTCAACAACAGCCTGTCGGGCCTGTGCATCACCAAGCTCGACGTACTCGACGGGCTGGACGCCATCCGGCTCTGCACCGGCTATCGCTGCGGCGATGAAACGCTGAGCGTGCCGCCGGCGGGGGCCGAGGCACTGGCCAGCTGCGAGCCCATTTACGAGGAAATGCCGGGCTGGAAGGAATCCACCGTCGGCCTGCGCGATTACACGGCGCTGCCGGCCAACGCGCGTGCCTACCTGGATCGGCTGGCCGAGATCACCGGCGTGCCGATCGACATCGTATCGACCGGGCCGGACCGGGCCGACACCATTATTCTCCGGCATCCGCTGGCCGAAGACTGAGCCCGGGGCGGCGCTCGGCCGCCTCACCCCTTCCGGCCGGACGTCGCGCGCCGGTGGCGGGTGCGGGTCCGGCCTGGTACGCAAGCTGCACGGTCACGGCCCTGACCCATTACGCTGGCGGCCGTGGCCGCCGTCACAGGAGCATGCACCGATGACCCAGCACGGCGACGATGCCGCAGCCGCTGCCACCGACCGGGATCCGGTCGCGCGCTTCTTCGAGTTTGATCGCGAGGGCACCGACTACCGGCGCGAGATCGTCGGCGGCGTGACGACGTTCCTGGCCATGGCCTACATCATGTTCGTCAATCCGAGCATTCTCTCGGCGGCGGGCATGGCGCAGGGCGCGGTGTTCACGGCCACGGCGCTGGCCTCGATCGTCGGTTGCGTGCTGATGGCGCTGGTGGCGCGTTACCCGGTCGGGATCGCGCCGAGCATGGGGCTCAATGCCTTTTTCGCCTACTCGGTGGTGTTGGGCATGGGCGTGCCGTGGCAGACGGCGCTGGTCGGCGTCCTGTTTTCGGGCCTGATTTTCGTACTGATCACCGTGTTGCGGCTGCGCGAGATGATTCTGGATGCCATCCCCGTCGATCTGAAGATGGCATCCGCATGCGGCATCGGCCTGTTCATCGCCCTGATCGGCTTCGAGGATTCCGGGATCGTCGTCAACAACAAGGCCACGCTGGTCACCCTTGGCGATCTGACCTCGCCGGGCACGCTGTTGACGGTATTCGGTCTGTTTGCGTCGATCGTGCTGATGTTGCGTCGCCTGCCGGGCGCGATCTTCTTCGGCATGGTGCTGACCGCGCTGCTCGGGATGGCCACGGGCGTGATCACGACGCCGCACGCCATCATCGGCCACGTGCCCAGCGTGGCGCCGGTATTCGGGGTGGCCATCACGCAGCTGTTCCACGCGCCGGGCGATGTATTCACGCTCAAACTGCTGGTGGTGGTGTTGACGTTCCTGTTCGTCGAATTCTTCGATACCGCGGGCACGCTGATGGCCGTGGCAACCCAGGCCGGGCTGATCGACGGCAACCGCATCCGGCGCTCGCGCCAGGCGCTGCTCGCGGATTCGGGCTCGGTGGTGGCCTCCGCCGTGATCGGGACTTCGCCGACGACGTCCTATATCGAATCCACCGCCGGTGTCGCCTCCGGCGCGCGCACCGGCTTTGCCTCGCTGGTCACCGCGTCGCTGTTCGTGCTGGCGTTGTTCTTCTCGCCTTTGCTTTCCGTGGTGACCTCGAGTGTCACCGCGCCGGCGCTCATAATCGTCGGCGTGCTCATGGTCTCGTCGCTCGGTGAAATCCAATGGCAGCGTCTGGAGATCGCGGTGCCGGCGTTTCTGACCTTGATCACGATGCCCGTGACCTACAGCATCGCCAACGGTATCGCGCTCGGCCTGGTGGTGTATCCCGTGACCATGGTGGTCAGTGGGCGAGGGCGCGAGTTGCACCCGATTCTTTATGCGTTGTTCGTGATCTTCGTCGGTTACTTCGCGTTTCTGGCCTGAGCGGCGGGCCGTGCATCGCGTTCCAGTAAAATGAACCGATCGCGGCCGCCACGCTTGGCCTGGTACAGTGCACGGTCGGCCCGCTTGAGGATATCGTCGATATTCTCGCGGCAGTCGGTCAGCGTGAGCCCGGCGCTGCCCGACAGCGCGATCCGGTCCGGTCCGGCCCGGAAATCGGCAGAGCGCAGTGCTTCGAGCAAACGCTCGACCACCCGGGTCGCCGTCTCCGCGGTCGCGTCGGGCAGCAACAACAGGAATTCCTCACCGCCCCAGCGCCCGAGTACGTCGGTTCCGCGCAGCCGCGCCGCGGCCCGTCTTGCGAACAACTGCAGGGCGGCATCGCCGGTGGCGTGACCGTAATGGTCGTTGATCTGTTTGAAATGATCGAAGTCGAACAGCGCCACGCCGAGGGAGCGACCCTGGCGGCGCCCGCGGTCGAGTTCGCGCCGGATGCGGTCGGTGAGTTCGCGCCGATTGCCGAGGCCGGTCAGTTCGTCCTGGCTCGCCACGCGCTGCAACTGGTCATGCGCCTGGCGCAACTCGCGCAGGGTCTCGTTGCGATCCATCTCGTGACTGAGCCATTGCCCGAACATGCTCACGAGCTTGATATCGTGATCGGTAAATGCCGTGGTCGATTCCGAGCTCGAAAACCCGATGGCACCGATGAATCGGCCCCGGATATTAAGCGGTGCCCCGATATACGACGCAACGCCGAAACGCTGGTAGGCCGGGTGATCGCAGATCTCCGGATGCGTCGATCGGTCGGCCGCGTAAGGGCCGCGCCGCGACACGATCTCGAAACAATGCGTGTCGCGTACGTCGTAAACCTGGCCCGGCTGGATGTAATCGTGGGCGTCCACCGCGTCCACTACTTCATAGCGATTGTTCTCGATTCGGCTGACGATGCCCACGGGCATGCCGAAGTATTCGCAGCCGAGTTCGAGGATGGCACGGCGTGCTTGTTCGAACGACAGTTCCGGGTTGGAACTGATGGTATACAGCCGTTCCAGCACGTTGTCGCTGGCTAGCTTTGCGGTGACATCGCGGATGATCGCCATGAACAGCGTGACCCGGCCCTGGCTGTCGCTGATCGGGCCGCCGATGGTTTCGCCGGTGAAAACGCTGCCATCGAGTCGCCGGTAGCGCGCGAGGTACTGATCGTGGCGCGCGTTCGTGCGTAGATTGAAACGTTTTTCGCCTTGCTCGAAGAAGTCGGTCTCGTTGGCGTAGAGCAGCGAGCCCGGCTGACCCACGAGATCCGCCTTGCTGCAGCGAAACAGACGCGCGGCCGCCGCATTGACCATGGCCAGCCGGCGATCCGGGCTGCCGATGATGACGGCTTCGGGCAGGTCTTCGAAAAGATGCTCAAGGATCAGCCGGGCGGACGCGTTGTCCTCCGGCAAGTCGGGATGCATCGGTAAGATGTGATTGCGATCGGTCATGCAGGCTCGTCCAGGGCGGTCTGACATCGCTGTTTCGGTGGGCCGGGGCACCAGTTTAAACAGTGATGGCCAGGCCAGCTGACGAAATCGTATCGATCGAGCGGCGCCCGCGCGCATATGGGCGGTGAGAGCTTGGCTATCGCAATAAAAAGGGCATGGAGAACCTCCATGCCCTCGCTGTCTGGCTCCCCGGGACGGGCTCGAACCGCCGACCTAGTGATTAACAGTCACCCGCTCTACCAACTGAGCTACCGGGGAATTTCTTCACCGCACCGCGGCGAAGGACGCGTATCCTAGGCGATGAAATCCCGATTGGCAAGCCTGTGTCGGCAAATCGTTTGTCGTACCGGGAATCCGGTTGTATGCATGCGTTCGCAGCTCGCCCGCGGGTGCGTCGACGGCGCGGCGCGGTGCGTATCGCAACGCCTTGTAATCGCCCGTTTCCGGGCCAATGGTTGGAGCTATGAGCAACGGACTGCAACTTAAAGCGAATTGGGCGCCCGCCGGCGATCAGCCGGCTGCGATCGAGGGCCTGGTGGAAGGGCTGGACGATGGCCTTGCGCATCAGGTGCTGCTGGGCGTGACCGGTTCGGGCAAGACCTTCACCATGGCCAACGTCGCCATGAAGGCCGGCCGGCCGATGCTGATCATGGCGCCGAACAAGACGCTGGCGGCGCAGTTGTACGGGGAGATGAAGGAGTTCTTCCCGGACAACGCCGTGGAGTACTTCGTCTCCTACTACGACTATTATCAGCCCGAGGCGTATGTGCCGTCGTCGGATACCTTCATCGAGAAGGATTCGTCGATGAACGAGCACATCGAGCAGATGCGCTTGTCGGCGACCAAGGCGCTGATCGAGCGCCGCGACACCATCGTGGTGGCCTCGGTATCGGCGATCTACGGCCTGGGCGACCCGCAGGCCTACTTCGCCATGGTCCTGCATCTGGACGAAGGCGAGCAGATCGGTCAACGCGATCTGGTCAAGCGCCTGACCGAGCTGCAGTACACGCGCAACGACATGACGCTGGAGCGCGGCACCTATCGCGTGCGCGGCGAGATCATCGACGTGTTTCCGGCCGAGGAGGATGAAGAGGCCGTGCGCATCGAACTGTTCGATGACGAGATCGAGCGGTTGTCGTTCTTCGATCCGCTGACCGGGACGGTCAATCGCAAGGTGCCACGCCTGACGATCTATCCGAAGACTCATTACGTCACCCCGCGCGAGCGCATCGTGGGCGCGATGGATTCGATCAAGGCCGAGATGCAGGAGCGGGTGAAGTATTTCCAGTCGGTGGGCAAGCTGATCGAGGCCCAGCGCATCGAGCAGCGCACGCTGTTCGACCTGGAGATGATCAACGAGATCGGCTTCTGTTCCGGCATCGAGAACTATTCGCGCTATCTGTCCGGTCGCGCGCCGGGCGAGCCGCCGCCGTGTCTGCTGGATTATCTGCCGGACGACGCGATCATGGTGCTGGACGAGTCGCATGTGACCGTGCCCCAGATCGGCGGCATGTACAAGGGCGACCGCGCGCGCAAGGAGACGCTGGTCGAGTACGGTTTCCGGCTGCCGTCGGCGCTGGACAATCGCCCGCTGAAGTTCGAGGAGTTCGAGCGGGTGGCGCCGCAGCGGATCTATGTCTCGGCCACGCCGGGGCCGTATGAGCTCGAACACACCGACAACACCGTCGAACAGGTGGTGCGGCCGACCGGCCTGGTGGATCCGGAGGTCGAGATTCGCCCGGCCGAGACCCAGGTCGACGATCTGCTGTCCGAGATTCAGACCGTGGTGACGAAAAAGCAGCGTGTGCTGGTGACCACACTCACCAAGCGCATGGCCGAGGATCTGACGGAATACCTGCACGAAGCCGGGGTGGCGGTGCGTTATCTGCACTCGGACATCGACACCGTCGAGCGCAGCGAGATCATTCGCGATCTGCGTCTCGGCGAGTTCGACGTGCTGGTGGGAATCAACCTGCTGCGTGAAGGGCTGGATATCCCGGAAGTGGCGCTGGTGGGCGTGCTCGATGCCGACAAGGAAGGCTTCCTGCGGGCCGAGCGTTCGCTGATCCAGACCATGGGCCGTGCGGCCCGCAATGTCGAGGGTCGCGCGATTCTCTATGCCGACCAGATCACTGGCTCCATGCGCCGGGCGATCGACGAAACCGAACGCCGGCGCGCCAAGCAGATCGCCTTCAACGAAGAGCATGGCATCACGCCCAAGACCATCCAGAAGGCGGTCGCCGACGTGATGCGCCACGGTTACGAGGACTACAGCCAGGTCAAGGAGAAGAAAAAGGTTGCCGAGGTCGGCGCCGACTACGCCAAAATGTCGGCAAGCCAGTTGGCCAAGGAGATCGAGAAGCTCGAGAAGCAGATGTTCAAGCACGCCGAGAATCTCGAATTCGAGGAGGCCGGCCGGATCCGCGACCGGATCGGCAAGATCCGCGAGTATGCGCTGGAACTGCCGGCGAAGGCGGGGTAGTCGCCGCGGCTGCGTCGCCGCAGGGGGCGACAGGTTCGCCGCGTCTGGGTTCTCGAGATTTTTTCCGGCAGGGGGTTGCCGAAACCGACGGATGCCGGTATCTTTTCGCACCTCAGCAGGCGCGTAGCTCAGTTGGTTAGAGCGCTACCTTGACATGGTAGAGGTCGCTGGTTCGAATCCGGCCGCGCCTACCACTTTCGCTGATTCGCGGTTAAAGCCGTGGATTGCCGTGTGGCGATGGATCGTGGGATTGTCACCATCGACCCTTCGGGTCGCGGTTGTCGCCTTCTCGCGAAGACGTGGATCCTGCTGTCGCCCTGCGGCGTTGGTGTCGTGTTGTCGAATCCGGCCATGCGTACCAGAATCGAAGAATCAGCCGTTGGCTCTCGCCGGCGGCTTTTTTGCTTTCAGCGGCCCGCTCGGGTCGGCCATGCACGCGGCTCTTCGTATCGGCCGCCACTGAGTAGGACATCGCGATGCCCGCCATCACGCTTCCCGACGGTACCGTCAAACAGTTCGATCAGGCCGTGACCGGCATGCAGGTCGCCGAGTCGATCGGCGCCGGCCTGGCCCGGGCCACACTTGCCGCGCGCATCGATGGCGAACTGGCCGATGCCTCCGTGCCCATCGATCATGACGCGAAAGTCGAACTGGTCACGGCACGCGAGCCGGACGGGCTCGACATCATCCGCCACTCCTGTGCGCATCTGCTCGGCCAGGCGCTCAAGACGATGTATCCCGACGTGCAGATGGCCATCGGGCCGGTCATCGACGATGGCTTCTATTACGACATCAACATCGGCCGCGCGCTCACGCCCGACGATCTCGAGGCGATCGAGGCGCGCATGCACGAACTGGCCAAGCGCGATCACGAGGTGATCCGCGAAGTGGTCACGCGCGACAAGGCGCTGGCGACGTTTGCCGATCGCAACGAGCCCTACAAGCAGGCGATCGTGCGTGAAATCCCGGAAGGCGAGACCATCGCGCTGTATCACCACGAGGATTACGTGGACATGTGCCGCGGTCCGCACGTGCCCAACTCGCGGCACCTGCGCCACTTCAAGCTGATGAGTCTGGCCGGCGCCTACTGGCGCGGCGACTCCGACAACGAGATGCTCACCCGCATCTATGGTACCGCCTGGGCCAGTGAGAAGGATCTGAAAGCGCATCTGGTCTTCCTCGAGGAGGCCAGGAAGCGCGATCATCGGCTGATCGCCCGCAAGCAGGATCTGTTTCATATCCAGGAAGAAGCCCCGGGCATGATCTTCTGGCACGACCGCGGCTGGCAGATCTATCTGCAGATCACCGACTACATCCGCGCGCGCCTGGATCGCGAAGGCTACAAGGAAGTCCATACACCGTCGCTGATCGATCTGTCGTTGTGGGAGAAATCCGGCCACGCCGAGAAGTTCGCCGACGACATGTTCATCACCGGTTCGGAGGATCGCCAGTTCGCGGTCAAGCCGATGAATTGCCCGGCGCACGTGCAGATCTACAATCGCGGCCTGAAGAGCTATCGCGACCTGCCGCTGCGGCTGGCCGAGTTCGGCTCCTGTCATCGCAACGAGGCCTCGGGCACGCTGCACGGGTTGATGCGCGTGCGCGGTTTTACCCAGGACGATGCGCATATCTTCTGCACCGAGGCGCAGGTGGGCGAAGAGGTGTCCAGGTTCACGGACCTGCTGTACGAGGTCTATGCTGACTTCGGCTTCGACGACGTGCTGATCAAGCTGTCGACGCGCCCGGAAAAGCGAGTCGGCTCCGACGAGATCTGGGACAAGTCCGAGGCGGCCCTGCAGAAGTGTCTCGAGGACAAGGGCCTGGATTTCGAGCTGCAGCCGGGCGAGGGCGCCTTTTACGGCCCCAAGATCGAGTTCTCGCTGCGCGACTGTCTCAATCGCGTCTGGCAGCTCGGCACCATGCAGCTGGATTTCTCCATGCCCGAGCGGCTGGGCGCCGGATACGTCGACGAAAACGGCGATCGGCAGGTGCCGGTCATGCTGCACCGTGCCATACTGGGCTCTCTCGAGCGCTTCATCGGTATTCTCATCGAACACCATGCGGGCTCGATGCCGGTCTGGCTGTCGCCGACGCAAGCGGTTGTTCTCAACATTACCGATGCCCAGGCCGAATACGCGTCGGCGCTGGCGCATACCCTGCGGGATGCCGGCATCCGAGTCGATACGGACTTGAGAAATGAAAAGGTCGGCTACAAGATCAGGGAGCATACAATGCAACGTGTGCCCTATCTGCTGGTAGTCGGCGATCGCGAGATGGCTGATGGCGCGGTGGCCGTTCGTACCCGAAATGGTGAGGATCTCGGCGCCATGCCGGTGGCCGATTTCGTGGAACGGGCGACGACCCAGATCAGGAACCGAGAATGAACCCAACAAGCTGGTAGAATTCACGCGGTGTTTTATATATAATCGCGCGCTTTACGCCCGTCGGACCGGTCGACCGGGTGTGACGCCGGCTTAGCAAGGAGGATGTCGACAATCGCTGCTGCCCAAAAAGATCGCAGAAACGAAGCGATCACTGCGCGGGAAGTTCGAGTCATCGATCCCGAAGGTGAACAGGTTGGCATCATGCCAATCGAGCAAGCGCTGGCGAAAGCCGGTGAATATGATCTCGATCTCGTCGAGGTGTCGCCGAATGCGAGCCCGCCGGTAACGCGGATCATGGATTACGGCAAGCACGTCTTCGAAAAGAAGAAGACGCAGCAAGCCGGCAAGTCGAAGCAGAAGCAAACGCAGCTCAAGGAAGTGAAATTTCGCCCCGGTACCGACAAGGGCGACTACAACATCAAGCTGCGCAAGCTCAAAGAGTTTCTGGAAGACGGGGACAAGATCAAAATCACGCTGCGTTTCCGGGGTCGTGAAATGGCCCATCAGGAACTTGGCATGGAATTGATGGAACACGTCCAGTCCGATCTGGAGGAATGGGCCACCGTTGAACAGCGGCCGGAAATGCAGGGTCGCCTGATGACCATGGTCATGTCCCCGATCAAGGGCGTGCCCCGAAACAGCAAGAAATAGCGGCGTAACCGCCTACAGTTCGAGTCGAGAAGAGAGTCGTATGCCTAAGATCAAGACAAATCGCGGCGCCGCCAAGCGCTTGAAGCGCACCGGCAGCGGCAAGCTCAAGCGCGCTCGCGCCTTCGGGAATCACATCCTGACCAAGAAGGCGCCCAAGCGTAAGCAGCGCCTGGCCAAGAGCGCCCTCGTCGACAAGGCGGACCAGCGCCCGATGGAGCGTCTGCTGCCCTATAAATAGGGCGTTGCCGACACTCGGATATTCATAGCGCGCCGACTTCGGCGCGCTTTCCATTAGATTTACAACAGGAAGCGCGAAAATGGCACGAGTCAGTCGCGGCGTGACGGCCAAGGCCCGTCACAAGAAGATTCTCAAAAAGGCCAAGGGCTACTACGGCGCGCGCAGCCGCACGTTCCGGGTGGCGAACCAGGCGGTCATCAAGGCGGGCCAGTATGCCTATCGCGATCGTCGCAATCGCAAGCGCGATTTCCGCTCGCTGTGGATCACCCGGATCAGCGCTGCCGCCAAGGCCCAGGGCATGTCCTACAGCACATTCATGAACGGTTTGAAGAAGGCCGGTATCGAGCTCGATCGCAAGATCCTGGCCGATCTCGCGGTGCGCGACAAGGCGACGTTTGCCGCCGTTCTGGCGCAGGCCAAGGCCGCCCAATAGCTGTGATCGCTGCGCGCCCGTCGCGCGCTGTTTGATGGATGGCGATCAAAGGGAAAGGCCGTGGCCTTTCCCTTTTGTTTTGCGGGCCTCAAAACAAACCGTAGTTCGGAGACGGCCGGGAGGGCCGAGCGCATGACGAGTGAACTCGAGCAGTTGCGCCAACGCGCGATGTCGGATATCGCAGCGGCCGAGGATCTGCGCGCCCTTGATGCGCAGCGCGTGGCGCTGCTCGGCAAGAAAGGCGAGATCACCGCGCGCCTCAAGTCCCTGGGCGCGCTGCCCGCGGCACAACGCAAGTCGGCCGGGGCGGAGATCAACGCGCTCAAGCGCGAGCTCGCCGAGGCCATCGAGCGTCGGCGCCACGCGCTCGAGGAGCGCCAGTTCGCCGAGCGCATGGCGCGCGAGTCGGTTGACGTGACGTTGCCCGGGCGCGGCGAGACGCCCGGCGCGATCCACCCGATCACGCTCACCCGCCGCCGCATCGAGGCATTGTTCGTCCAGCGCGGCTTCGAGGTGGTGGAAGGTCCCGAGATCGAGGACGACTATCATAATTTCGAAGCCCTCAACGTGCCGCCGGATCACCCGGCGCGCGCCATGCAGGACACGTTCTACCTCGACGCCGGTCGTCTGTTGCTGCGCACGCATACCTCTCCGGTTCAGATCCGTACCATGGAGCAGCGGCAACCGCCGATCCGCGTGATTGCGCCGGGGCGCGTCTATCGGCACGACTCCGATCGCACCCACAGCCCAATGTTCCATCAGGTGGAGGGCCTGTACGTCGCCGAGCATGTGAGCTTCGCGGAGCTGCGTGCGGAACTGCAATCGTTTCTTCAGGCGTTTTTCGATACGGAACTCACGCTGCGCTTCCGGCCGTCGTATTTCCCGTTCACCGAACCCTCGGCCGAAGTCGACATCGACGGCCTGGGACTTGGCACCGGGTCCGGCTGGATGGAAGTGCTGGGTTGCGGCATGGTCCACCCGAACGTGTTGCAAGCCGCCGGTGTGGACCCGTCGCGCTACACCGGCTACGCCTTCGGCATGGGGATTGAGCGGCTGGCCATGCTCCGTTATGGCGTGACCGATCTGCGCCAGTTCTACAACAACGATCTGCGCATGCTCGCGCAGTTCGCTTAAGGACGCGCTATGAGAATCAGCGAGCAATGGCTCCGTGAATGGGTGGCCGTGGACGCGAGCATCGAGGCGATCGCCGAGCAGCTGACGATGGCAGGGCTGGAAGTCGATGCCATCGAGCCGGCGGCGCCCGATCTCAGCGGCGTGGTGGTGGGCGAGGTGGTCAGCTGCCAGGCCCATCCCGATGCCGATAAACTGCGCGTCTGCGAGGTCGATACCGGTGCGGCGCGCCAGCAGATCGTCTGTGGCGCACCCAACGTCGCCGCCGGCGTCCGGGTTCCGGTGGCGACAGTCGGCGCGCGGCTGCCGGGCGGGATGAAGATCAAGGCGGCCAAACTGCGCGGCGTCGCCTCCAACGGCATGCTGTGCAGCGCCGCCGAGCTGGGATTGGGCGGCGACACCGCGGGGCTGTGGCTGCTGCCGGCCGACGCTCCGGTAGGCTGCGCGTTGGCCGACTATCTCGACGCCAACGATACGGTGATCGAGATCGATCTCACGCCGAATCGCGGCGATTGCTTGAGCATGCGCGGCGTCGCGCGCGAAGTCGCGGTGGCCTTCGGCGCCGAACTGGCCGATACGCCGGCGGATCCGCCCGCCGAGGGTAGCGCTGGGGCTGCTGACATCGTCATCGAGGCGGCCGACCTGTGCGCGGCCTATGCCGGTCGCCGTATCGACGGCGTGGACCCGGTCGCGGCGGCGCCGGTCTGGATGCGCGAGCGCCTGCGCCGGGCCGGCATTCGCTCGATCAATCTGCCGGTTGATATCGGCAACTACGTCATGCTCGATATCGGTCAGCCGATGCATGCCTTCGATGCCGACAAGCTCGTTGGCAGCATTCGTGTACGGCGTGCGCGTGCCGGGGAGCCGATCACCACCCTGGACGGCCAGGACGTCGAACTCCAGGCGGATACGCTCGTCGTCGCCGACGACGAGGGACCGGTCGCCATCGCCGGGATGATTGGCGGCCAACGCACGGCGGTAGACCGGAACACCAGTAATATCCTGTTCGAGGCGGCATGTTTCACGCCCGCGGCGGTCGCTGGCCAGGGGCGTCGCTACAAGATTCATACCGATTCGCTGCACCGCTTCGAACGGGGTGTGGACCCGGCGCTGCATGCACGCGCGCTGGACCGTGCCAGTGCCCTGATGCTGGCGTTCGGCGGTGGTCGCTGCGGCCCGGCGGCAATCGTCGAGGGCCGGCCGGTATGGCCCGAAGACCGGACCATCGAGCTGCACGGCGAGCAGATGACGCGACTGCTCGGGCAGCCTATTCCCGGGGACTTCATCGCGGCGGCACTCATCGGCCTGGGCGCAGGCTGCGAGCCGGTCGGCGATCAGGCGTGGCGGGTCGTGCCGCCGAGCTGGCGTTACGATCTGTCGATCGAAGCCGATCTGGTCGAAGAGGTCGCGCGCGTTTACGGTTACGACCGGTTAACCGCCGAGGCCGCGGGCGTCGTCCTGCCGCCCGCGCGGGTGGGCAATGCGCTGCTGGAAGCGAGCTTGCCCGGCGAGGTGCTGCGCCAGCGCGGCTACCACGAGGCCATCACCTATAGTTTCGTCGACCCCGAGTTGCACGCCGAACTCACCGGCGATGCCGCGGCCCTGGCCCTGGACAATCCGATTTCAGAGCAGATGATCGTGATGCGGCGCACGCTCTGGGCCGGCCTGCTGGGCGCATGGGCGCACAACAGCCGCCGGCAACAGTCACGGGTGCGCCTGTACGAGCAGGGCCTGCGCTTCTGGCCTGCAGCCGGGGCCGAGAACGGGATGGCGCAGGTCGACACGATCGCGGGCCTGATCGCCGGCGCGGCACACCCGCCGCATTGGGACGAGACCGCGCGCGAAGTGGATTTCTTTGACGTGCGCGGCGATGTCGAGGCGCTGTTCGCACGCGCCGGAAGTGTTCCCGAACTGCAGCCCGAGACGCACCCGGCGCTGCATCCGGGCCGATCGGCACGGATCTACGTGGGTGGTCAGCCCGTGGGTTGGGTCGGGCAGCTGGCGCCCGGGTTCGCTCGCCGCTACAAGGGGCAGGCGCTGCCCTATTTGTTCGAAATCGATCGCAGCGCCCTGGAAGCGACCGATGTCGTGCGTTACACCGCACCGTCCGATCAGCCGCGGGTGACTCGGGACCTGGCGCTGGTGGTGCCCGAGACGGTGGCCGTCGGCGACCTGATCGCCGCCGTCGACGCGTTGGACAATGACCTGATTCAGTCCGTCCAGGTATTTGATGTGTTCCGTGGCCACGATCTGGAAAGCGGCTTGAAAAGCGTGGCTTTGAGCTTGATTTTCCAAGATAAAACGAGCACGCTTAATGACGAGACGGTGGATCGAATCATAACTGACGTAACCGACGCTCTGCGCGCGCGTTGCGACGCCAGACTCAGGGGGGAATGACGTGGCGCTTACGAAAGCGGACCTGACGGAAAGGCTGTTCGAACAGCTTGGCTTCAACAAGCGAGAGTCCAAGGAATTTGTCGATCTCTTCTTCGAAGAACTTCGAAGCACCCTCGAAAACGGCGATTACGTCAAACTCTCCGGTTTCGGGAACTTCGAACTCCGCGACAAGAACGAGCGGCCAGGGCGAAACCCTAAAACCGGTGAAGAAATCCCAATCTCGGCACGGCGAGTCGTCAGCTTCAAGCCCGGACAGAAAATGCGAGCCCGGGTCGAGTCCCGAACCGACAACTGAAGCTGCGGCGCTGCCGCTCATTCCCGACAAGCGCTACTTCTCGATCGGCGAGGCGAGCGATCTGTGTCGGGTGAAGTCGCACGTGTTGCGTTACTGGGAACAGGAATTCTCGCAGCTCAAACCCGTGAAGCGGCGAGGTAATCGTCGCTACTATCAGCAACGCGATATTCAGATCGCGCGCGACATCCGCCATCTGCTTTACGACCAGGGGTTCACCATTCAGGGGGCGCGCCAGCAACTGGCGGGCAAGGGCCGGGCGCTCGCCTCATTGAACGACAACGCGGTCGCGGCCGATTCGTTGGCCGCGGTGAGGCGGGAGCTTGAATCGATCGTGCAGTTGCTGACGCCGTGATTCGCATCTTGTCACTGGCGCAGAGTCTGCTATGATGCGCAGCTCGTCGGGGTATGGCGCAGTTTGGTAGCGCGTCTGCATGGGGTGCAGAAGGTCGTAGGTTCAAATCCTGCTACCCCGACCATCTTACTGTCAGAGCAATGCCTTGCATCGGCCTCCGAGCAGGGTTTTTTTATGGCGGATGGGGACGCGGCCGCGGACTTGGCGCGCGCTCGGCCGGAATGCGGGTAACGATTGCGGGATCGGTATATGATCCAGATTGTCGGACGCTACGCGCCATCGCCCACTGGCCCGTTGCATTTCGGGTCCCTGATTGCCGCGCTGGCCAGCTTCTGCCAGGCCCGCAGCCAGGGCGGCCGCTGGCTCCTGCGTATCGACGATCTCGACGCGCCCCGTGTGGTGCCGGGCGCCGACCGCGCCATCATCGACACACTGGCGGCTTTCGGTCTCACGCACGACGGCCCGATTCTGTATCAGTCGCAACGCCGCGCGGCCTACGCTGCCGCTGTGGCAGGCCTGCGCGACGCTTCGCTGGCGTTTGACTGCGCTTGCAGCCGCCGTGAAGCGCAGAGCGGGCCGGCGGGGCTCGAGGGTCCCATCTACCCGGGCACGTGCCGCGACGGGCTTCCGCAGGGGCGATGCGCACGCGCGGTCAGGCTACGTGCCGATGCCGGCGTCGTTGCCGTGGCCGATCGCATTCAGGGGCGCTATGCGCAGGATCTGGCGGCGGACATCGGCGATTTCGTGATACGCCGTGCCGATGGCGTAGCGGCGTATCAGCTGGCGACCGTTCTCGATGACGCCGAGCAGGGGGTAACCGAGGTAATACGGGGCGCCGATCTGTTGTCGTCCACGCCTCGTCAGGTCTGGATCCATCGCTGTCTCGATCTTTGCCCCCCGACCTATGGTCATATTCCGGTAATCGTGGACGCGGCCGGCGAGAAGCTGGGCAAGAGCACGGGCGCGCTGGCGCTGGATTCGGTTCGACGTCAGGAACAGCTGGTCCAGTGCCTCTTGTTGCTCGGACAGAGGCCGCCTGCCGCGCTTGCGGCGCACTCGGTGGCTGGCGTGATCGACTGGGCGGTCGAACACTGGGACGCGGATCGCGTGCCGCGGCGAAGAACGTACCGTCGAACGAACGCTGCCACCGCAGCCGGGAACTGACGGCGTTGCCGCCTGCGCGACCTGTCGCGCAGGCGCACGGGCGCCATGCGCTGTATCCAGCCGATACCGCACGTGCCCGGGCCGAGCCCGCTATGAAAACGACCGGCGAGATCCATCGCGCGCCAACGACATCGACAGTGCCTACCAGCGACGCTTGCCCCATTGCTCCGGATTGGCCCAGTAGCGCGAATTCAGCCAGTCGGGGGTGATCTTGTAATCGAAGATGTCGTAGCGGTACAGCCAGTAGGCGGATTCGATCGCTCGTTGCGAGGGGAGGCGGCGAAACCCCAGGCCGAGAAAGTCGCGGGTTGACCAGGCATTGTCTCGGCCGGTCTCTGCCCTGGGGAAGGCGGCGATGATCGCGCCTGCGGCATAGTTGCGCAGCCGTCCGAGCAATTCCCGGGTGGCTTGTCGCGAGAGTACTGTCGGCGCATCGAGCACGACGGCCAGGTCGGCACGTTCCGTCGGCAGGGGCCGGCGGGCATCGAAATCCGGATCCAGAACGAGGCGGCTTACGCCCAGATCATCCCAGTCGACAAATGAGGCGGCCGGGGCAATCTGAACGCAGCGCGTTGTGTCGTAGCGTTCGATCTCGTCGCGCAGACAGCGGCGTATATCGTCGGGAACGGCCATGGTTCACCCAGTCTAATACGTCGAGCGGTCGCCGCGGCAAGGGCGGGCCGGCATACCCGCGAGTCGTGGATCGCCGGCATAAAAAAGCCCGGCCTGAAAAGGCCGGGCTTTCCCGCATCAAGCGGTGATCGTCGGGTGTTAACCCTTCGATTACATGCCGCTGTTGCCGCTCGTGCTGTTGTCGTCACCCTGGTTGGTGACGTGCAGCTCGACGCGACGGTTCTGGGCACGGCCGGCCGCGGTCTTGTTGGTGGCGACCGGGTTGGACTCGCCGTGACCCTTGGTGCCGGTGATGCGGCTGGCGCCGATGCCGTGATTGGTCAGGTAGCTCTTGACCGAATCCACACGACGCTGCGACAGGCCCAGGTTGTACTTCTGAGTACCGATGCTGTCGGTGTAGCCATCGATACGAAAATCAACGTCCGGGCTGGCGTTCAGTGCGTCGACCACGTTGTTCAGGCGATTTTCCGCCTGCGAGGTCAGCTTGGCCGAATCGAAGTTGAAGGTGACGCCCTTGAGGACGATCGGGGCCTTCTTCTCGATCGGGCAGCCACGGGCATCGACTTCGGTTCCGCGCGGCGTACCCGGGCACTGGTCGTTGGCGTCGATCACGCCGTCGCCGTCGCTATCCTTCGGACCGGTCGGTGCCGGCGCCGCGACTGGCTGCGGCGCCTGCGGCGGCGCACCCAGCGGGATCTGCAGACCCAGGGAGACGATGTTGTCGTTGTAACGCGCGTCCTCGTAACCGGCGCCGAGCACGTCGGACGAGGTGACGGTGGTGTAACGATAGCGGTACTCGGCGCGGACCTTCAGGCCGTAATCGTTGAGGGTGTACATGTAGCCGACACCGGCGTCCAGATACTGCGCATCCGCATTATTGCCGACGTTGTTGCCGTTGATCGAGCCGTAGCCCGGGTTCTGCTTGCCCCAGGCGGCACCCAGGATGCCGTATACCGGCAGGGTGTCACGGGCCGGGAAGAACAATGCGTCCAGACCGAAGCCGTACAGGTCGGCGTTACCCGCGTCCTGGCCGTTGAGCTTCTGGCCCGGATTGAAATAGAAGCCGTACAGCTCGAGGTTCAACCAGCTGTTGATCGGCTTGCCGACGGCGAGCGAGGCACCCACGCTATCGTCGTTGCTCACATGCAGACGACCGAAGCTATCCGAGGACTTGCCGATCGTGTCATTGTTGAAGAATCCGTAGGACACCATGGGCGCGACATAGAAGCGCTTGTCCTGCGGCTTGCCATTGTCCTGCGCGAAGGCGCCGGCCGAGACAGCGAGCCCCAGCGCGCCGGCAACGCATGCGGTAAGCGGTTGCTTGAATTGCATAGTTCAAAACTCCCTTGAACGGGTTTAGGTTTGTTGTGCGGTCCCATTCACCGAGTGGTAAACGCAAGTTTCCTGACCGGTGACGTGCTGGAAGAGTATGCGACCTTTTGGTGAAGTTCGCAATCCAGCGCCCAGGTTGTGAAATAAAAACTAACCTGCAATCATTCACCGCTTTGCCGACGCTGCCGAGCTTTAATTATATGGATGTCAACGCTGTTCGAACCCGCATGGTCTCGCTGCGCGAGCGCTTGGGCGACCTCCGGGGGTATCTTTGACCATGCTGAGAAAAAGGACCGCCTGAGCGAGCTCGATGCGGAACTGGCCGAAGGTCAGATCTGGGTCGAGGCGCCCGACAAGGCGCAGGCCTACGGGCAGGAAAAGGCGCGGCTGCAGGATATCGTCGGGCCGATCGACGCCGCGACGGCGACCCTTGCCGAAAGTGACGAGTTGCTCGAACTCGCCGAAGCCGAGAGCGACGCCGAGGTGGTCGATCAGATCGACGCCGAACTGGACGGCGTCGAACGCCACCTCAAGGCGCTGGAGTTTCAGCGCATGTTCTCGGGCGAGGCGGATGCGAGCAATGCGTTTGTCGATATCCAGTCCGGCTCGGGCGGCACCGAGGCCCAGGACTGGGCGGAGATGCTGCTGCGCATGTACTTGCGATGGTGCGAACATCGCGGTTTTCAGACCGAAGTGACCGAGTTGTCGGCCGGCGATGTCGCTGGAATCAAGAGTGCGACGGTCGCCGTGACGGGCCCCTATGCCTACGGCTGGCTGCGCACGGAAACCGGCGTTCATCG
Organism: Salinisphaera sp. RV14; assembly: GCF_052044135.1. NCBI lineage: Bacteria > Pseudomonadati > Pseudomonadota > Gammaproteobacteria > Salinisphaerales > Salinisphaeraceae > Salinisphaera > Salinisphaera sp. RV14. Next base: position 7,149 of record NZ_JBQDYF010000014.1, on the reverse strand, counting down.
GCTGGTACGCAAATCGCCGTTCGACTCGGGGGCGCGCCGGCATACCTCATTCGCTGCGGTCTTTGTCGCGCCGGAAATCGACGACGACATCAAGATCGAAATCGACCCGTCGGATCTGCGGGTGGATGTCTATCGTGCCAGTGGTGCGGGCGGCCAGCACGTCAATCGGACGGAATCGGCGGTGCGCATCACCCACCTGCCCACCAACATCGTGGTGCAGTGTCAGAATGACCGCTCGCAGCACAAGAATCGTGCGACGGCGATGAAGCAGCTCAAGTCCAAGCTGTACGAGCGCGAGATGGCGCAGCGGCGGGCCGAGGCCGAAGCCACCGAGGCGGACAAGTCCGATATCGGCTGGGGCAGCCAGATTCGTTCGTATGTGCTGGATCAGTCGCGCATCAAGGATCTGCGTACGGGGGTCGAGGTCGGGAACACGCAGGCCGTGCTGGACGGCGATCTCGATCAGTTCATCGAAGAAAGCCTCAAGCAGGGTCTTTAACCAGGGTCTTTAAACATGAGTGACGCTCCGACGAACGCAGAGGAAACACACCGACTTGTCGCCCAGCGCAAGGAGAAGCTGGCCGGCTGGCGCGAGAGCGGCCATGCATTCCCCAACGATTTTCGCCCGAGCGCGAGCGCCGACGCGTTGCAGCGCCAGCACGCGGACGACGATGCCGAGGCGCTCGAAGCCGACGCCACCGAAGTCGCGCTGGCCGGGCGGATGCTGGCCAAGCGCGTCATGGGCAAGCTCAGCTTTGCCACGCTGCAGGACGCCAGTGGCCAGATCCAGCTGTTCGTGCAGCGCGACCTGTTGGGCGAGGAGGCGTACAAGACATTCAAGCAGCTCGACATCGGCGACATCATCGGCGTGCGCGGCACGCTGACCCGGACCAGGAAGGGCGAGCTGTCGGTCAAGACAGTGGCGTTGCAGCTGCTGACCAAGTCGCTGCGGCCACTGCCCGAAAAATGGCACGGCCTGTCCGACACCGAGGCCCGCTATCGTCAGCGCTATGTCGATCTGATCATCAATCCGCAGGCGCGGGCGGTATTCGCCGCGCGCAGTGCGATTCTGCGGGCCGTGCGCGGCTTCTTCGAGGGGCGCGGCTTCATGGAGGTCGAGACCCCGATGCTGCAGGCGATCCCGGGCGGCGCCGCAGCCCGGCCGTTCGTGACGCATTACAACGCACTCGACCACGATTTCTACCTGCGCGTCGCCCCCGAGTTGTACCTGAAGCGGCTGGTGGTCGGCGGTCTGGAGCGTGTGTTCGAGCTCAACCGCAATTTCCGCAACGAGGGGCTGTCGACGCGACACAACCCCGAATTCACGATGCTCGAGTTCTATCAGGCCTACGCCGATTATCGGGTGCTGATGGACGAAATCGAGGCGCTGCTGCGTGAGTTGTCGCGGGTTGTGACCGAACAGTATCCCGCAGCGCGCAACGAAAACGCGGTCGCGCTCGACAAGCCGTTCGATCGGCTGCCGATGAAGCAGGCGGTGCTGCGCTACAACGACGCCATCGAAGCGGCCGACCTGGACGACGCGGAGCGCTTGCGGGCGGTCGCCGCGGCCGCCGGCGTCAAGGGCGAGGACAGCTGGGGCCCCGGCAAGTGGCTGACCGAGCTGTTCGAGGCCACGGTCGAGCATCGGCTGGTCGAGCCGACGTTCGTCACCGACTATCCGGCCGAGGTGTCGCCACTGGCACGGCGCCGCGATGACGATCCGAGCGTTACCGAACGCTTCGAGCTGTTCATCGCCGGGCGTGAGGTCGCCAACGGCTTCTCCGAGCTCAATGATGCCGAGGACCAGGCCGAGCGCTTCCGGGCCCAGGCCGCAGCCAAGGAGGCGGGCGACGAGGAAGCCATGTACTACGATGCCGATTATATCGCGGCGCTGGAATACGGGCTGCCGCCGACCGGCGGCGCCGGCATCGGCATCGATCGCGTGGTGATGATGCTGACCGGCGCGAGTGCGATTCGCGACGTGTTGCTGTTCCCGCAGTTGCGGCCCCGCAAGCCGGCCTGATGCGGCCGGCCCGCCGCCGGTGGTCTGCGGCTCAATCGGGCGTCGGGTAGGGCAGCGCCAGGGGCGTCAGCGCGCCGGCGTGCTCGGCGCGCAGCCCGTTTCGGGCTGCGGCTTCGATCTTGAGGACCGCCAGGGCCCGGCCTGCGTCGTCGCCCGCCGCCTGCAGGATCTGGCCGGCGAGATCGCCGGTTTCGTCGTGGACCGGCTCGCCCGGCATCGGGCAGGTCCCGGTCCAGGCCAGGCGGAACACGCGGCGCGTCAACCGGCCGCGGTAATGCAGGCGCGCGATCACTTCCTGGCCCGGGTAACAGCCCTTGTCGAAATCGACCGCCATGAGCCAGTGCAGGTTGAGCATCTGCGGCACGAATTCGCCCTGGGTGGCGGCGGTCACTTGCGGTACTCCGGCATCGATGTCCGACAACAACCACGCGCTGGAATCAGCGGCCAGCGCCTGGTCGGGCGCGGATGTGTCCGCCGCATGCAGCACCAGCGTGCGGCCGGGATGCTCGGCCGATCCGGGCAGTCCGAGCCATATCTGGCCGTCGTGGATCGCGGTTTCGTTGACCTGCGGCGCGGCGTCGGCGTCGTGCAGTCCGACGATGCCGTAGCGTGCGCCGACGTCGGCCAGCTCCACTTTCGAACGCAGCACGAACATCCGCAGTCGTTTGAGCGCACTCGCGATCAGCGATTGCGGCAGCAGCAGCAGATAGGCCTCCGCGGTCGCCACCACGCGCAGTACCAGTTGGGTTCGGCCCTTCGCGTCGCACCAGGCGGCCAGAAAATGCCGGTCGGGGCCGAGCCGCGAGACATCGTTAGACAGCTGTGCGCGCAGGAATTCACCCGCGTCCGGGCCGGTCACGCGGATTACGCCGAGGCGCAGGGAGTCGGTAGGCGTATCGTCGCCCATGAGTGCATCCAGAAGCATGTTTGCCCGTATTGTAGAGCGACTGTAAAGCAATGTGTGGCAACGCCGTTCGCCGACGCGGCGCGGTTGCCAGCCCATCCCGCGAGGTTTAGAGTATTTGTATGCCGAAGCAGCCTGCGACGCCCGTCGACGACCCCCGTTCCGAAGTCATGAGCGAGCCGTCCGACGCGCCGTCCGCGCCCGATCGCGTTCAGCCAGAGCCGGATGACACCACACCGTTGTCGGAACAGTCCCGGCCCAGGGAATACGGCGGTCGCGATGGCCCCGATCCGGTGCGTTATGGCGACTGGGAGAAGAACGGCCGCTGCATCGACTTCTGATTTCGTCCGATTTTTCCTTAAAACGACTGCCGGGGACCGTATGAGTAGTCAGCCGAACCGACCGATTTCGCCGCATCTGCAGATTTATCGTTGGCAGATATCCATGCTGACCTCGATCGCCCACCGTGCCTCCGGCATCGTGCTCGCGCTCGGGGCCGTGCTGCTCGCGGTCTGGCTTATCGCCGCCGCCAATGGGCCGGACGCCTACGCGGCGGTCAACGGGGTATTCGCATCCTGGTTCGGACAGCTGATCATGTTCTTCTGGTCCTTTGCGCTGTTCTACCACCTGTGCAACGGCATCCGGCACCTGGTGTGGGACGTCGGCGTGGGCCTGGATCTGGAAACGGCCCGCATGACCGGTTTCGTCGCCATCGGCGTGGCCGCGGCGCTGACTATTTTCGTCTGGATCTGGGCGCTGATCGCCTGATCGACGGCCGACGTTCTTCGGAGATTTTGCTATGAGCAGTATTCGTTCTTCGCTGGCCCAGGCGCGCGGCCTGGGCAGCGCCAAGACCGGCACCGCCCACTTCTGGGCCCAGCGCGTGAGTGCCGTGGCGCTGGTGCCGCTGACCCTGTGGTTTGTCGCGTGCCTCGCCTCGCAGTTCGGCGCCAGTTACTCGAGCGTGACCAACTGGCTGTCCTCGCCGTTCCAGGCGTCGCTGCTGGCGATCTATCTCGCCGCGATCTTCTATCACTCGCAACTGGGCCTGCAGACGATCGTGGAGGACTACATCCATAACGAGGGGGTCAAACTGGCGACCCTGATCGCGCTGCAACTGATCAACATCCTGCTGGCCGTCGCGGCCATCGTTTCCGTACTCATGATTCTTGTGGGAGCCGCCTGATGAGCGAAAGCTATGACATCATCGAACATCAGCATGACGTCGTCGTCGTCGGCGCCGGCGGCTCCGGTCTGCGCGCCACCCGCGGGCTGGCCGACGCGGGCCTGAAAACGGCGTGCGTGACCAAGGTGTTTCCCACGCGCAGCCACACCGTGGCGGCGCAGGGCGGGATCGCTTCCGCGCTGGGCAACATGGGCGAGGACGACTGGCGCTGGCATGCCTATGACACGGTCAAGGGCGGCGATTGGCTCGGCGACCAGGACGCCATCGAATATCTGACCAAGGAAGCGATTCCGGCCATCATCGAGCTCGAGCACGACGGCGTGCCGTTCTCGCGGACCGAGGACGGCAGGATCTATCAGCGCCCGTTCGGCGGCATGACCACGCATTTCGGCAAGGGCAACGCCCAGCGCACCTGCGCCGCGGCCGACCGGACCGGCCACGCGCTGCTGCATACGCTGTATCAACAGTCGCTCAAGGCCCGCGCCGAATTCTTCATCGAATACTTTGCCATCGACCTGCTGATGACCGAGGACGGCGAGTGCAAGGGTGTGCTGGCCTGGGATCTTCAGGGCGGCAAGCTGCATCGCTTTCGTGCTCACCAGGTGATTCTGGCGACCGGCGGCTATGGCCGGGCGTACTTCTCCTGTACGTCGGCGCACACCTGTACCGGCGACGGCATCGGCATGGCGCTGCGCGCCGGTCTGCCGCTGCAGGATCCGGAATTCGTCCAGTTCCACCCGACCGGCATCTATGGCGCCGGCTGCCTGATCACCGAAGGCGCCCGCGGCGAGGGCGGTTACCTGACCAACTCGGAAGGCGAGCGCTTCATGGAGCGTTACGCGCCCAACGCCAAGGACCTGGCGTCGCGGGACGTGGTCAGCCGTGCCGAAACGGTGGAGATCAACGAAGGCCGCGGTGTGGGTGAGAAGCAGGACCACATGCTCCTGCACCTGGAGCATCTCGGCCCCGAGGTGCTGCACGAACGGCTGCCCGGCATCACCGAAACGGCGCGCATCTTCTCCGGCGTGGACGCCACCAAGGAGCCGATCCCGGTCCTGCCGACCGTGCACTACAACATGGGCGGCATCCCGACCAACGCCTTCGGCGAGGTCGTGACGCTCAAGGACGGCGATCCGGAATCCGTCGTGCCCGGCCTGATGGCGGTCGGCGAGACCGGCTGCGTGTCGGTCCACGGCGCCAACCGTCTGGGTTCCAACTCGTTGCTCGACCTGGTCGTGTTCGGCCGGGCCGCCGCCCATCGCTGCGAAGAGATCGTACCCAAGGGCAAGATGCACAAGGCCGACACACGGGCGTCCGAGGAAAAGGCGCTGGATCGCTTCGACCGACTGCGCCACGCCGATGGCGGCACGCCGACCGCGGAGCTGCGCGACAGCCTTCAGGCCTCGATGCAGAAATACGCCGCGGTCTTCCGCAAGGACGACATGCTGGCCGAGGGCGTCGAACAGATCGGCAAGGAAGTCGAGTCGTTCGCCAACGTCTCGGTTGCCGATCGCTCGATGACCTGGAACAGCGACCTGGTCGAGACCATGGAGCTGGAGAATCTGTTGGGCTGTGCCATCTGTACCATGCACGGCGCGGCCAACCGCAAGGAAAGCCGCGGTGCGCACGCGCACGAGGATTACACCGAGCGCGACGACGAGAACTGGATGAAGCACACGCTCACCTGGCACAACAGCGGCGAGACCGATGTGCGCATCGAGTATCGCCCGGTGCACATGAATCCGATGACCGACGAGATGGAGCACATCCCGCCCAAGGAACGCGTCTACTAGCGTTGGATAATCGCGGTCGGCGCCGTGCGCCGACCGGTCACTTTGGAAATGGAGCCTCAGCATGGCTGAATTTCGACTGCCCAAGAATTCGCGTATCTCCAAGGGCAAGCGCCATCCGGCGCCCAAGGATGCGAAGAACACCAAGACCTTCCGCATCTATCGCTGGGAGCCCGAAGCGGGCGAGAACCCACGGGTGGACAGCTTCGAGATCGATCTGGACCGCTGCGGGCCGATGGTTCTCGATGCGGTCATCAAGATCAAGAACGAGATCGACCCGACACTGACCTTTCGCCGTTCCTGCCGTGAAGGTGTCTGTGGTTCCTGCGCGTTCAACATCGACGGCAAGAACACGCTGGCCTGCACCACCCGTATCACCGATATCGACGGCGATGTCCGTATCTACCCGCTGCCGCACATGCCGGTGGTGAAGGATCTGGTGCCCGACCTCACGCATTTCTATGCCCAGCTCGAGTCGATCGAGCCGTGGATCAAGACCGATACCACGCCGCCCACGCGCGAGCGCCTGCAGACGCCCGAGGACCGGGCCAAGCTGGACGGTTACTACGAGTGCATCCTCTGTGCGTGCTGTTCCACGGCCTGCCCGAGCTATTGGTGGAACCCCGAGCGCTATCTGGGGCCGGCCGTGCTGTTGCAGGCCTATCGCTGGATCGTGGATTCGCGAGACGAAGCGACCGGTGAACGCCTGGACGGCCTGGAAGATCCGTTCAAGCTGTATCGTTGCCACACGATCATGAACTGCACCAATACCTGCCCCAAGGGCCTGAATCCGGCGAAGGCCATTCAGGAGACCAAGAAGCTGATGGTCGCACGCCGCACCTGATGGGCGGTGCGATTCGCCGACGCGCCGCGCTGGATGCCAGCGCGGGGCTTTTACGGTCCGGGTGCTGATATGAGCGAAAAATCCCGCGTGCGCTGGCTGTGTCGGCGCGGCATGAAGGAACTGGACGTGCTGCTCGAGCGTTTTGTCCGGTCGGACTACGACACGCTGACCGAGCAGCAGCACACGGAGTTCGTGCATCTGCTCAATCACGAGGACCCCGACCTGTGGGTGCTCATGATGGGGCGGGCCGAGCCCGAGAATCCCGCGCAGGGCGAACTGCTGGCACGCATCCGGGAGTTCCAGCGCCCGCCGGGGACCTGATCGCGGCCGAGATTGACGGTTGCCGGGGGCCTGTTGCCGTTTCGTACACGTGCCGCGTTGGAGACCGCAAATCCGTCGAGA
>NZ_JBQDYF010000013.1:0-96121 GCF_052044135.1 Salinisphaera sp. RV14 | reverse complement strand
GAATGACCGTATCGCCGAGCGCTTCGATCTCGTCGGCACAGGCTTCGAGAAACGCCGCGCGGGTTTCCGGATCGGTGGTGGAGAAGGTATCGAAGGCGTCATGGGCGGCCTGGGCCGCCGCGGTGACTTCCTCCGGGGTGGCCTCGAAGAAATCCTGTTTATAAGGGGCGTTGTCCTCGGCTGCACGGCTGGCAAGCGTGTTCTGGCCGACTGCCACGCGGGCGCCGCCAATGAATTGCTGGCCGGTGAGTTCGGGCATGGCGGACTCCTGATTGAAAGCGGTGTCGTTCGATTGCGGGGCGCTGCCCTGCCGCCCCCGCGCGAGATGTTCGAAAAGACGGCGTGCGCCGAAGGTCCACGGCGGAATGGCGTCGCTGCGGTTCACGCGATTGACGAGTGCGCCGAGCGTGGGCGTGGCGATGGTCACGCGGTCGCCGATGTGGTGCGTGAAACCCTGACCTTCGCCGTCGCGATCGAGCGTGGGCGAGAACATCGTGCCGAGATACAGCACGAAGCCGTCCGGATACTGGTGATGCGAACCATGCGCTTGCGATACGAGATCCAGCGGATCGCGGCTGATCTCGCGCATGTCGGACGCATCGTCGAGCCGGAAACCGTCGTCCGCGCCTTCGATGACCAGCCGCACGCGTGCCGAGCGCACGTCATCGATATCGAAATGATCATCGAACAGACGAATGAACGGGCCGAGCGAGGCCGAGCCGTTGTTGTCCTTGGCCTTGGACAGCAACAGGGCGCTGCGGCCTTCCAGGTCGCGCAGATTGACGTCGTTGCCGAGCGTGGCACCCCGGGTGCGTCCGGTGGAATCCACCGCCAGCACGATCTCCGGCTCGGGGTTGTTCCAGGCCGACGACGGGTGTAGCCCGACCTCGGCGCCGAAACCGACCGCCGCCATGGGCTGGCATTTGGAGAAGACTTCGGCGTCCGGGCCGATGCCGACTTCCAGATACTGCGACCAGGCGCCGCGTTCGATCAGCGCCTTCTTGAGTTCCATGGCGGCGTCCGATCCCGGCACGATCTGCGACAGATCCTCGCCGATGAGTTCGTGCAGCTGGCTGCGAACTTCGGCTGCCTTGGCCGGATCGCCGCCGGCCTGTTCCTCGATCACGCGCTCCAGCAGGCTGACCGCGAAGGTCACACCGCAAGCCTTGACCGCGGCCAGGTCGACCGGGGCGAGCAGGCGCTCGCCGGAATCGGTTTCCAGCGACTGGGTGAGCCAGTCGCGTACGTTGCCGAGCGCCTCGCCCGGCGCCCGCGCGGCGACCTCGAGCAGATCGTCGCGATCGAGCAGATCGGTCATGGTCGGGCCATGAGCGCTGATGTCCACGACCTCGCCGCCGCGCACGGCGATCAGGGCCGGACCGTCGATCGGGGCCGTGCGCCAGACGCGGCCGACGAGTACGGCCCGGTCCAGATCCTGTGGCAGACAATCGGACAGTTCGATCAGATCCATTTCAGCCCCAACCGGCGTCGATAAAATATTCGTGGGCGGTGCAGCCGGCGCTGTCGTCGGCGGCGAGAAACAGCACGGTCGGCGCGACGTGCTCGGGTAGTAATCGTTGCTTGAGGCACTGGTTGGCCTGGATCCGGGCCTCGTCCTCGGGTGTGATCCACTTGTCGAGCTGACGCTCGGTGATGATGGCGCCCGGAATGATCGTATTGACGCGGATATTGGATTCGCCCAGATCGCGCGCCATGCCGCGGGTCAGGCCGTGGATGGCGGCCTTGGCCGTGGTATAGCCCGGCATGCCGCCGAGGGCGACCTTCCAGCTGATCGATCCGAAGTTGATGATCGAACCGCCCCCGGCTTTAGCCATCCCGGGGGCTGCCGCCTGAATGGCGAAGAACTGCGGGCGCAGATTGATCGCCATGCGCTCGTCCCAGTAGTCGGGGGTCACGGACTGCCAGTCGTGGCGATCGTCGTTGGCGGCATTGTTGATCAGCACGCGAATCGCGCCGTGTTCGACCTCGACGTTGCGAATCGTCTGCTGGAGGCGGTCCACGTCGCGAATATCGCAGGGCGTGAACGCCACGCGATAGATGCTCGACTCCCGCTGCAACCGGTCGACCAGCGCCTCGCTGGCGGCCTCGTCGATATCCACGAAGTGGACGTTCGCCTTTTGCCGTGCCAGCGCCGAAACCACTTCGGCTCCGATTCCGCTGCCGCCGCCGGTCACGAATGCCGTTCGGCCTTCCAGGCTGGGATAGATTGCGGATTGACTCATAGCGGGCCGATCAGTGGTTTTCCCGCGGGATCGCCGCGCCGCGGCAACCGCCCAGAAAGTCCAGATCGGCGCCGAGATCGGCTTGCTGCACGTGGTCGAAGTACAGTTTCTGGTAACCGCTGTCCATCGCCGGCGGCGGGGCGGTCCAACGCTTGCGACGCGCTTCGAGTTCGGCGTCGTCCACGTCCAGATGCAGGCGGCGGTTGTCGACGTCCAGCTCGATCATGTCGCCGTTCTCGACCAGGGCCAGCGGACCGCCGGCGGCCGATTCGGGCGAGACATGCAGCACCACCGTACCGAACGCGGTGCCCGACATGCGGGCATCGGACACGCGCACCATGTCGCGCACGCCTTTTTCCAGAATCTTGGTCGGCAGCGGCATATTGCCCACTTCGGCCATGCCCGGGTAACCCTTCGGGCCCGCGCCCTTGAGCACCATGACACAGGTTTCGTCGATATCCAGATCGGGATCGTCGACCCGGGCCTTGTAGTCCTCGATCGATTCGAACACCACGGCCCGGCCGCGATGGGTCATGAGTTCGGCGGTGGCCGCCGAGGGTTTCAGCACGGCGCCGTCCGGGGCGAGATTGCCCTTGAGCACGGCGATGCCGCCCCGCTCGTTGACCGGATTGTCGCGCTTGCGGATCACTTCATGATCGAAGCATTCCACGTCGGCCAGGTTCTCGCCGACGGTATGGCCGTTCACGGTCAGCGCGTCGGTGTGCAGCAGATCCTCGATCTGCTTCATCAGCGCCGGCAGACCGCCCGCGTAACAGAAATCCTCCATCAGGAAGCGGCCCGAGGGCATCAGGTCGACCAGGCAAGGCACGTCGTGGCCGAGCTTGTCCCAATCCGACAGATGCATGTCGACGCCGACCCGGCGCGCGAGCGCCAGCAGGTGAATCACGGCGTTGGTCGAGCCGCCGATCGCGCCGTTGGTGCGGATCGCGTTCTCGAACGCCTTGCGGGTAAGAATCCTGGATGGCTTGAGGTCTTCCTCGACCATTTCCACGATACGCCGGCCCGACATGCGGCCGAGCCGGTTGCGGTGCGCATCCACCGCGGGAAACGCGGCGTTGCCGGGCAGGGCCATGCCCAGCGACTCGGCCATCGAGGCCATTGTGGAGGCCGTGCCCATGGTCATGCAGTGCCCGGCCGAGCGATGCATGCCGGATTCCGCGGCGAGAAAATCATCCAGCGACATCTTGCCGGCGCGGACGTCCTCGGAGAACTTCCAGACGTCGGTGCCGGAGCCGAGCTGACGCCCCTTGAAGCGGCCGTTGAGCATGGGCCCGCCGGAAACCACCAGGGTGGGCAGATCGCAGCTGGCCGCGCCCATCATCAGCGAGGGCGTGGTCTTGTCGCAGCCGCACATCAGCACCACGCCGTCCATCGGGTTGGCGCGGATGGCTTCTTCGGTGTCCATGGCCGCGAGGTTGCGAAACAGCATGGCGGTCGGGCGCAGCAGCGTCTCGCCGCAGGAAAACACCGGGAATTCCAGCGGCGTACCGCCGGCATCCAGAATGCCGCGCTTGATGTGCTCGACCAGACCCCGGAAATGCGCGTTGCACGGGGTGAATTCGGAGAAGGTGTTGCAGATCCCGATCACCGGCCGGCCATCGAATGCATCGTCGGGCAGCCCGCTGTTCTTCATCCAGCTCCGGTGCAGGAAGCCGTCGCGGTCGTGGCCGCCGAACCAGGCCTGGGATCGGCGTTTGGGATTACCGTTCTGTCCGTCGCTCATCATCTAACTCCTGTAGCAGGCAACTAATGTCAGACATGTTGGAGATATGTTCAACATAGACTTTCGTTTTAATGCAGGGGCTCGCTTGATGTGGCGAGCATCGCAGCCAGCGGAATGGCTCGATACGGCCGCCGCCGACGCTTGCTTCGTTGCGGTTGCCGCTCGGTCGGGTATGGCTGAGCCCGCTGGTTGCGGCGCTGCGTGAATCGGCAACGGGGCTCCGGGGAGCGCCATGCGTCGCACTTTTTGCAGTCGCATTCCGGGCGGTCGGCAGTTGGGTGCCGGCCGTCGTCATGCGTATGTTGCCGCCTGCGCTTTATCGTCCGGCGGGTGTGCCAGCCCGGCCCGGGGAAACGAGCCATGAAAGGGTTGTCACTTGCGGCGCGCGCGGCGTGATCGGGCAGCGGTGGCAACAGCATTGCCAATTACCGTGCGTCGCGCGTCCGTATTCGAGCGGCCTGTTTCGTCGACTCGCCGCGTTGGTGGCGAGCCAGGCGGCGCTCAGTCGCCGGGCCTGACTGGAATGACTTCCGGGCGCGTGTGCGCGAGGCCCAGGGCGAGGCTCGTACCTTCCAGAATCGCATGGGCGGCGTAGAAGGCATCCTCGACCTTGCGCATGCGGATCGCTTCCATCAGTCGCCGATGACGCTCGAGACTGTCTTCGGGATCGCTTGCGCTGACGTTCGACTCGACCACGAGGAGGTGAATCGAGGGGCGGAGGATATGCGACAGCTGAGACCAGACGATGTTGTGCGTCGCACGGAAGATGGCCACATGAAAGGCCACGTCCGACTCGCTATCCAGGCGTCGTCGTTCGCCGCTCTTGGCTTCCTTGAGCGTGCGGGCCATGCCGTTGAAGGCTTCCTCGATCGCGACCAGGTCGTGGGCGTTGGCCTGGCGGGTGGCGGCCATGGCCACATGGGGTTCAACGCTCAGGCGAAATGACAGCACCTCGCGTTGAATTTCCTCGTTGGGGGCGGCAAAGCGCGTCATCCAATCGGTGACGAGCGGATCGAGGATGTGCCACTCCGAGTACTCGCGAACGCGCGATCCATAGCCGGATATCCGCTCGATGATACCGCCGTCCACAAGCTGGGAAAGATGACGCCGCACCACCGTCCGGCTCAGGTTGAACTGCTCGCAGATCTGCATTTCCTTGGGAATGAAATCGCCCGGCTTGTAGCGCCCCGAGAAAATATCGGATACGAGCCGATCGGTCAGGTTGAAATCGCTGCGAGGCAAACGGGTCGTACTCATGAAGTGTCGGGCGAGCGGTTGAGCGGGCGATGGGGTCGCAGAGCTTGGCATTGGATGTTAGCACGCCATGGCCCCGTCCCCGGCGTGCCAGCCCTTGCAGAACCGGCCCGCGTGAACGATTCCGACGCGCCCGGAAGCTCGACCGGGCGGCCGCGGCGCCCGTTGTCAGCAACTGCTGTCGCTCAGTTTTGGAACGCTCATGCCGAACACGGGCCGCAACTTGATGCCGACCACGGTGCCCAGCAGACCGACCGCGCCCCAAAGCCAGCCGTGCAGCGAAAACGAGGCGATACCGCCGAAGTAGGCGCCAATATTGCACCCGAAGGCGATCCGGGCGCCGTAGCCCATGAGCACGCCGCCGATCAGGCGGGCCGCGATGATGCGCCAGGGCAGGTCGGTGGCGATCCTGAACGTGCCGCCCCAGGCCGAGGCGGCCATCGCACCGAAGATGATGCCGATGTCCATCACACTGGTGCGGTCGGACAGAATGGGGGTGTGCAGGCCGCCGGCATGCGGGCCGGACCAGTAATACCAGCTGCCGACATCCACGCCCAGCGCCGACAGTGCCTGCGACCCCCAGAGCGCGAACGCACTGGTTATGCCCCACGGTTTGCCGGACAGCCAGAGCGTGGCCGCGTTGAGCACGGCGAGCGCGAGGGCGCCGGCCCAGAGCGGCCAGGCGCCGCGCAGTACGCGCTTAAGCCCCCGTTCGCTTGGCGGACCCTTGCGTGGCGGCGGATTCAGCCGGCGCTCGACCAGCCAGGTCGCGGCCACGATCGCGCCGATGATGATGAACTGCAGAATCACCGCGCCGGTATAGCCCCAGGACGTATCGGCCAGCGAAATCTTCTTCCAGACGAAGTCCGGCTGCAGCCAGAAGCCGAAATCGTGGGCACCCCAGACCGAGCCGACGATGAAGCCGAACAGCGTGATCAGGATCGAGGTCTGGCCGGAGCCGACCGTATACAGCGAGCCCGATGCGCAGGCGCCACCGAGCTGCATGCCGATGCAGAAGATGAACCCGCCGAAGGCGACCGACAGCCCCACCGGAAAGACATAACCCGACAACGGGCCGCCGAAGGCGGTGGTGCCGAGCGCCATCAGCGGCGCGAATAAAAGGCTCGCCACCGCCAGCATGAGCATATGCGCGCGCAGCGTCTGCCCCTGGCCGACGGCCATGAGCTGGCGGAATGCCGAGGTGAAGCCGAAGCGCGCATGGTAGAGCGCGACGCCCAGGCCGAGCGCCACGACATAAAGAACGCCCTGCGCGAAGCCATAGCCGGCAAACAGCACGGCGAGCAGCGCGAGACTGATGCCGCCCGCGATGGCGGTCGCGCCCGTCCGGGGCGCCGGCGGTATTTCGAGCGCGCGCGCCGGGCGCTCGGGATTGCGAATATCCGACATGATCCAATCGATTGCACGTGATGGAATCATTGTATCGCCGCTGCCAATACCGGGCCTTGCCGTCGATGTGAAAAGTACCCGGGCGGCGGCCGACTAACGTCGGGTAGCACGCGCGCCGCGCGCGGTGACATCGTCGGGCCGGAGGTGAGGCCATGTCGGCGATCAGTGCCCATCTGAAGGAAATCGAGCGCGTTGCCGCCGGACAGCCATCCAGCCGGGATGGCCTGGTGGTCAATTCCTGGCTGCGTTGCCTGCACGAATATCGACTCGATCCGAGCCAGCGCGGCAATGCCTACATCGTGCCGGGCTCCGAATTGCGCGAGCACCAGCAGCAGGCGGAGGAACTGATCCGCATAAGCCGCGCTGCGCTGGATCATCTTTACGAGCAGGTGGCGGGGCACAACTACGTGCTGTTGTTGTCCGATGCGCGCGGCGTGTCCGTGGCGCACTACCGCAACCCCAAGCTCGATCCGGCGCTGCGCGATGCCGGCCTGTACCTGGGCGCGGACTGGGCCGAGGATCGAAGCGGGACATGTGCGGTAGGCGCCTGCCTGGTCTCGCGTCAGCCGATCACCGTGCACCGGGACGATCATTTCGATCCGGCGCATATCGGGCTCACCTGTTCGGCCGCGCCCGTATTCGACACCCTGGGCGAACTGGTGGCGGTGGTGGATATCTCGCAGCTGCGCTCGGCCGTACCACGGTCGAGCCAGCAGCTGGCGCGGCATCTGGTGATCGCCACCGCGCGGCGGGTGGAACTGGCCAACCTGATGAGCCAGGCCGAAGGGCACTGGCTGCTGCGCCTGTCGCGTTCGCCCGATTTCATCGACAGCGATCCGGAAGCCGCCATCGCCGTGGATGGCGGCGGGCAGATCCGCGGCATGACGCATGCGGCGTTCAGCGCCTTGTCGCAGCGCATCGGCCTGACCGAGCACAGTGGCGCGGAACTGATCGGCCAGCCGATCGATACCCTGTTCGACCTGGATGCCGAGATGCTCGATCAGTACATGCGTGGCCAATCGGCCCGTGATCGGCTCCTGTTCGCCGGCGGCCAGCCGCGCCTGTTCGCCAGTGCCGAGCCGCCGGCAACGCGTGCGCCGAAAACCCTTCGTGCCACCGTGCCGGCGCCGCGCGATGACATGCCGGACTCGCTGGCTCGCCTGGCCGGCGCGGATGAGACGATGACGCGCCTGGCACGCCGCGCTGCCCGGTTCGCCCGGCGTGATCTACCGGTGCTGATCCAGGGCGAAACCGGCACCGGCAAGGAGGTGTTCGCCCGCGCCGTGCATGCCGCGCGCCCCGACCCGGGCCCGTTCGTCGCGGTGAACTGCGCGGCGATCCCCGAGCATCTGATCGAATCCGAGCTGTTCGGCTATGCGCCGAATGCCTTCACCGGCGCGGCCAAGGGAGGCAAGCGCGGGCTGATCGACGCCGCCAACGGCGGCACGCTGTTTCTCGACGAAATCGGCGATATGCCGCTGGCGCTGCAGAGCCGGCTGCTGCGCGTGCTGGCCGAACGCTGCGTGACCCCGGTCGGCGCGCTGGAATCGCGTCCTGTCGATATTCATCTGATCTCCGCGACCCATGCGCCACTGGCCGACCGGGTGGCGACCGGCGATTTCCGTGAGGATCTGTATTACCGGCTCAACGCCGCCGTGCTGAAACTGCCGCCACTGCGCGAGCGCGGCGATTTCAATACGTTGGCCGATACGATCCTGGCCGAACTCGGCGCCGAGCACGGCGAGCGATATCGTCTTTCCGGGCCGGCGCGGCGCCGGCTGGCGGCGCATCATTGGCCCGGCAACGTGCGCGAACTGCGTAACGCACTGGCGGTGGCCGCGGCCCTGTGCGAGCCGCCGACCATCGAAATGCACGACCTGCCCGACGAGATCGGCGTGTCGTCGGCATGTGCCGGCCTGGAAGCCCGGCTGGCCGAGTGCGGCGGTAATGTTTCGGAACTCGCACGCCGGCTCGGCGTGGACCGTACGACGGTTCATCGCCGCCTCAAACGCCTGCGTACGCACTGATTTTTCGGTCCGCAATCGACTGCCACACCTGTGGCAACACCCTGTGGCACGCGCCGCGACCGTGGCCGCATACCCTGATGAATAATTGTTTTAAAACAAGGTGATGAATTAACGGCACGACGCTTGCCATATCTTCTCCAGAGCGCGTTTGCGCGCCATGTCAGCGACACGGTCCACCCTGCGAATGAGGAGATCGATGAAAGCACTGCGATTCCACGCCGCCCGGGATTTACGGCTCGAGGAAGTCGAGCCCCCGCATGATCCGGCACCAGGTCAGGTCGTCGTCGCCAACCGCTTCTGCGGCATCTGCGGTACCGATCTGCATGAATACGCCTACGGGCCCATTTTCATTCCGACCGCGCCCCATCCCTATTCGAAAGCGCAGCTACCGCAGACGCTGGGCCACGAATTCGGTGGGGTGGTGACCGCCGTGGGCGACGGCGTGACCAACGCCGCGGTCGGTGATCGGATTTCGATCCAACCGCTGATCATGCCGCGTGCCGGCGATTATTTCGCCGATCGCGGGTTGTTTCATTTGTCCGAGCGCTTGGCGCTGGTGGGCCTGTCCTGGGATTACGGCGGGATGTCGGGTGGCGCGCTGGTCAACGACTACAACGTGCAGGTGATTCCCGAGGCCATGACCGACGAGCAGGCCGCGCTGGTCGAGCCGACCGCGGTCGCGGTCTATGCCTGCGATCGGGGCGAAGTATCCGCCGGCAGCAGTGTTCTGGTGGCCGGTTCTGGCCCGATCGGCATTTTGATGCTGCTCGCGGCGCGGGCTGCCGGGGCGACCCAGCTGTTCGTCTCGGACGTGAACCCGACCCGACTGGCGCTGGCCGAGCAAGCCGTGCCGGGCGTGATCCCCATCAATGCCCGGAGCGAATCGGTGGGCGACGTGGTACGCGATCACACTGAAGGCCATGTCGGCTGCGATGTGGCGATCGAATGCGCCGGCAACGAGCACGCGCTGAAGTCGGCGCTCGACGCCGTACGCAAGCAGGGCACGATCGTGCAGACCGGGCTGCATGCGGGCGAAAACCCGCTCAACTGGTTCGATGTGACGTTCAAGGACATCGACGTACGCGGCTCGTGGTGCTACCCGACCTGGTACTGGCCGCGTGTCTGCCGGCTGATCGCCAGCGGACAGATCCCGTCGGAACGGGCGGTGACGCGCCGTATCCCACTCGACGAGGCGGTCGCACACGGCTTCGACGCGCTGCTCGACCCGGCCGGCACCGAACTCAAGATCCTGATTGATCTCGAGAACGCGGCCTGACCCGATTATTCCGACAACAGCGAAACACAGAGGAGAAAACCATGCTGGACACTGCCGCAGGCACCAAGATCCAGAACGTGCTGTCGGCGCTCAACAAGGCGCTTATCAATCGAAATATCGACGAGGCGCTGGAGCTTTTCGCCGACGACTGCTATTGGCGCGATCTCGTTGCCTTCACCTGGAACATCAAGACGGTCGAAGGCAAGGCACAAATTCGCGACATGCTGGAAAACCGGCTCGACGACGTACAGCCCGCCGACTGGACCGTGGACGACAACGAGGAGCCCGCGCATGCCGACGGCATCACCGAAGGCTTCATCGAATTCGATACGGGCGTGGCGCGTGGTTACGGCTATATCCGGCTCAAGAACGGCCTGATTTGGACCTTGCTCACGACGATGCACGAACTCAAGGGGTACGAGGAGCCGAAAGGCCATTCGCGTCCCTTGGGTGCCAAACACGGCGAACACCAGGGCGAGCCCACCTGGGCCGAGGAGCGGGAGGCCGAGCTGGCCGAGCTCGGCGTGACTACCCAGCCCTATGTGCTGATCATTGGCGGTGGGCAGGGGGGCATTGCGCTCGCCGCACGCCTGCGCCAGCACGGCGTGCCGGCGCTCATCGTCGAGAAGAACGAACGTCCGGGGGATTCCTGGCGCAAGCGTTACAAGTCGCTGTGTCTGCACGACCCGGTGTGGTACGACCATCTGCCGTACATCAAATTCCCCGATAACTGGCCGGTGTTCTCGCCCAAGGACAAGGTCGGCGACTGGTTGGAGATGTACGCCAAGGTCATGGAACTGAACTTCTGGGGTTCGACTGAGGCCAAGCGCGCCAGCTACGACGAAGCGACTCAGACCTGGACCGTCGTGGTCGACAAAGACGGCGAAGAAATCACCCTGAAGCCGAAGCAGCTGGTGCTGGCCACCGGCATGTCGGCCAAGCCGAACAGGCCGGCCATCGCGGGCCAGGATCGCTTCCAGGGTATCCAGCAGCATTCCTCGGAGCACCCCGGGCCGGACGGGATGGAAGGCAAACAGGTGGTGGTGATCGGCGCCAACAACTCGGCGCACGACATCTGTGCGGCGCTGGCCGAGCACGGGCTCGATGTGACGATGGTGCAACGATCATCCACGCACATCTCGCGCTCTGAATCGCTGATGAAGCATGCGCTGGGCCCGCTGTATTCCGAGGAGGCCGTGGCCAACGGCATCACCACGGAAAAGGCCGATCTGCTGTTTGCCTCCATTCCCTACGCGATCATGGCCGACTTCCAGAAGCCGATCTTCGATGCCATCCGCGCGGAAGACGCCGAGTTCTATCGACAGTTGGAAGACGCCGGCTTCATGCTCGATTTCGGGCCGGACGATTCCGGCCTGTTCATGAAGTATCTGCGGCGAGCGTCCGGCTACTACATCGACGTCGGCGCGTCCCAGCTCATCATCGATGGCCGGATCAAGCTGGCCAGCGGCGCCGATGTGAAGGAACTGACCGAGCACAGTGTCGTGCTCGAGGATGGCCGTGAACTGCCGGCCGATGTCGTCATCTATGCCACCGGTTATGGTTCGATGAATGGCTGGGCGGCCGATCTGATCTCACAGGACGTGGCCGACAAGGTCGGCAAGGTCTGGGGGCTGGGCTCCGATACGCCCAAGGACCCCGGGCCGTGGGAAGGCGAACAGCGCAACATGTGGAAACCGACCCGGCAGGAAGGCCTGTGGTTCCACGGTGGCAATCTGGCCCAGTCGCGCCACTATTCCCATTACCTGGCACTGCAGCTCAAGGCCCGGATGGAAGGCATTCCGACCCCGGTCTATGGCCTGCAGGAAACCCATCACCTGAGCTGATTCCGGCTCCTCCGGACTTTGCGGGGCTCCGGCCCCGCATTTTTTCGACCGGCCCGGGAGCGGAACCGGCGGGCAAGGCCCGTTCAGCCTCCGGTCCAGCGCACAATGAATGCGGCGCCATAGCCGCACAGGAACCCGGCGCTCGGCCCGATCAGCCAGCCTTTCAAAATCCCCTTCACCGCCGGCCACTGTACGGTGTCGCGTCCGCGGGCCAGCCCGGCGCCGGCCATGGCCCCCACGAGTGCCTGATTCATCGACGTCAGGTAGCCAAAAGCCACCGCCGCGAGGACCACCATCGCCTGCACACCCTGTGCGGCGGTGGCCATCGGCAGGTCCATCTTCACGACATCGAACGCCACTTTTTCCAGCAGCGGCTTGCCCCAGGTCAGCACGCCCAGCGCCAGGCCCAGGCCGCCCACGAAAGCCGCCGCGAATACCCCGAACAGATGCGTACTGAGAAACACGGCAGTGGCGTTGGACACGTCGTTGGCGCCCATGGTCAGCGAGGCGAGGACACCGACCGCCAGCAGGGCGCGGGCGATGGCCGGATGGCCTTGGCTCCCGGCCGCGGGCCATCGACTCAGGATATGCGTGAAGACAAACCCCAACACCAGGGCCACCAGCGGCGCGGCTGCCCACAGCACCACCAGGCGCGCAATCGTGCCCCAACGGATGGGCAGACCGAGCGACATGCCGACACCGGCCACCGCGAACACGAGAATCTGAATGGTGGAGGTGGGGATGCGCAACAGATTGAAGCAGGTCGTGAGCGCGAAGGCGACGGCGACGATGCACAACGCCGCGCCAACGCTGATTCGTGGCGCGCCGACGATGCCGTGACCGACCGTGGTGAGTACGGCGTGACTCAGGAAGGTCGCGCCTAGCAGGGTGAAGAGTGCCATCAGCCCCAGCGCTGGCCGCAGGCGAATCGTGTTCGCCGCATACGGCATGCCCATGCAGGCGCCGGTGTAGTGCGCGCCCATGCTCCAGGCAAAGGCGAACGCCACGACAATCAACGCGATCGCGATCAGGCTCATGTGGCCTCCGGTCTATGGTTGGCAATGATCCTGGCCGAAGGCGTCAAGCGGAGCCGTGCCCGCCGCGAGCGCCCGCAGGCGCCGTCAGGCTGCGGACCGGCGATGATTTTTTCATGACCAAGGGGCAGCGCCATGATGGCGGCGGGCCCCGTCGCGGGTGCGGGGCTGCCCCGCCTGGTGCTTCGCCCGCCTGAGGTCGACTGCGAACCGGGCTGGCGCGGAAGCGGTCGACCGGTTTCGTTCACGGTGACGCCACCAGCGGCAGCCAGATCGCCAGAGCCATGAGTGTGGCCAGCAGTACGGGCGGCGTGAGCACCAGCCCCACCTTCATGTATTGACCCCAGCCGATGCGGTGGCCCTTGTTGGCCAGCACATGCAGCCACAACAGGGTGGCCAGGCTGCCGATCGGGGTGAATTTGGGGCCGAGGTCGTTGCCGATCACATTGGCATAGAGCATCAGCTCGCGGGTGAGCTCCGGCACCTGGGCCTGCTTGATGGCCAGCGCGCCGACGAGCGTCGACGGCAGATTGTTCATCACCGAGGCCACGAAGGCCGATAGAAACCCCGTGCCGAGCGTGGCCACGATCGCGCCTTGCGCCCCCAGCCAGTCGAGCACGGTCGCGCCGTAATCGGTCAGTCCGGCCCGGCCCAGCCCGTAGACCACCAGATACATCCCGATCGAGAACAGCACGATCTGCCAGGGCGCGTTCCGCATGACCGGGCCGAGCGGAACACGGGCCCCGCGCCCGCCGCGCCACCAGCGCCCGGCGATGGCGAGCAGGGCCAGGGCGCCGCTACCGGTCACGAGGCAGTAAGGCACATGCCAACGCGCAAGGACGAAATAAGCCACGAGCAGCGCTGCCAGCACCGGCATGGCGGCGCGGAATACCTGCGGGTCGACGATCGCGCTGGCCGGCGTCGCCAGCGCGTCGATCGGATAGCGCCGTGGCATCCGGCGGCCGAAGGCCAGCCAGAGCACGGCCAGCGTGGCGGTGATCGACACCAGGTCGACCGGCACCATGACGATGGCATAGCGATCGAACGAGACGCCGAAGAAATTGGCGCTGACGATATTCACCAGATTGGAGATCACCAGCGGCAGGCTGGCGGTATCGGCGATGAAGCCGGTGGCGATGATGAAGGCAAGGGCCGCCGCGGCGGAGATTTCCAGCCGGACCAGAATCGCGATCACGATCGGCGTGAGCAGCAGGGCGGCGCCGTCGTTGGCAAAGAACGCGGCGATCACGGCACCCAGCAGTACGACGAGCGGGAACAGTAAATGCCCGCGCCCGTTGCCCCAGCGCGCGATATGCAGCGCCGCCCAGGAGAAAAAGCCGGCTTCGTCGAGAATCAGCGAAATGATGATCAGCGCGACGAACGTGAAGGTGGCATCCCAGACGATATGCCAGACCACGGCAACGTCGGACCCGTGCACCACGCCGGTGGCCAGGGCCACGGCGGCACCGCCCAGCGCGCTCCAGCCGATGCCGAGATTCTTCGGCTGCCAGATGACGAGCACGAGGGTGACGATGAAGATGGCGAGCGCCAGCATGGCGGAAACTCCGGAGGAGAAAAGCGATTCAGTGCGCGACTTGATTGACGCGTTTGGACGTCTGTTCGGCGCTTTCCACGCGTTCGGAGTAGCGGCGGGTCAGATAATCGCCGCGGTCGCGCATCAGCCAGGTGAATTTCACAAGTTCCTCGCAGACGTCGACCACGCGTCGATACAGGGGCGAATCCTTCATGCGGCCGTCGTCGTCGAACTCGCCGAATGCCTTGGGCACCGAGGACTGGTTCGGGATTGTGACCATGCGCATCCAGCGGCCCAGTACCCGCAGTTGGTTGACCGCGTTGAAGCTCTGGCTGCCGCCCGAAACTTCCATGACCGCCAGCGTCTTGCCCTGGGTGGGCCGGACCCCGCCCAGCGACAGCGGTATCCAGTCGATCTGGGTTTTCATGATGCCGGTCATCGCGCCGTGACGTTCCGGGCTGATCCACACCATGCCTTCCGACCAGGTCGCCAGGTCGCGCAGCGCCTGTACCTTCGGATGATCGGCCTCGGCATCGTCCGGCAGGGGCAGGCCGGCTGGGTCGAATAGCCGCACCTCACAGCCGAACCAGCGCAGCAGGCGGGCCGCTTCCTCGGCCAGAAAGCGCGAGTAGGAGCGCGCTCTGAGCGAGCCGTAGAGGATCAGAATGCGCGGCGCGTGCCGGGCGGCATCCGGGCCGACCAGTGCGTCGATATCAATGGGGTGCAGCGCGTCCGGATCGATATTCGGCAGATCGTGAAGACTGAAATGATCGACCATCACGCGCTCTGCGAGTGCGTGACGACTTCGCCGTCTTCCTTCGTGAAACGGCCGACCGGCGCATCCAGCAGGTCCAGCACGCGCTCCGACGGGCGGCACAGGCACACCCCCTTGTCGGTCACCACGATCGGCCGGTTGATCAGGATCGGATGGGCCAGCATGGCGTCGATCAGTTGCGCGTCGGTGAGAGCAGGATCGTCCAGCCCGAGGTCGTCGTACGGCGTGCCCTTGCGGCGCAGCAGGTCGCGCGGGGGCATGTTCATTTGCTCGAGCAGCCAGAGCAGGCGCGCCCGCGACGGGGGATTATCGACATATTCGACGATCTCGGGCGT
Organism: Salinisphaera sp. RV14; assembly: GCF_052044135.1. Classification (NCBI taxonomy): domain Bacteria; kingdom Pseudomonadati; phylum Pseudomonadota; class Gammaproteobacteria; order Salinisphaerales; family Salinisphaeraceae; genus Salinisphaera; species Salinisphaera sp. RV14. The sequence continues at coordinate 80,648 of NZ_JBQDYF010000013.1, read as the reverse complement.
CTCGCCGGAGGCCTCGATCATCGCCAGCGTATTGCGCGAGGTGCCGCAGTTGGGGTTGTGGTAAATCATCGGTTGCATGGCGGGTCCTTTCGGTTGTCGGGCGCCGGGGCGGATTCGGCCAGCGAATCCAGCAATGGTTCGCAGATTTCGGGGCGGCCGGCGCAGCAGTCGCGCACGAGAAAGCGCACGGTGTCCTGCATGTGCGTCAGGTCCGCGCGGTAGACGATGGATCGGCTGTGGCGTTGCGACATCGCCAGACCGGCCCGCGTCAGCACCGCCAGATGCGCCGACATCGTGTTGTGGGGCACGTCCAGCAGGCGCGCGATTTCACCCGCCGGCAGGCCATTCGGCTCGTGCCGGACCAGCAGGCGAAAGGCCGCAAGCCGCGTTTGCTGGGCGAGCGCCGAGAAACACTCGATGGCGTCAAATTCGTCCATATGTCCAATAATATGGACATATAAACCCGGGCGCAATGGCGGCTGACCCCGGCGCCGGGCACAAAAAAGCCGGCCCGCGAGGGAGCCGGCCGATGGGTGCGCGCAGCGAGGTGTCAGAGCGACACGGCGACGGCCTTGGTTTCGGTGTAGTTGTTCAGCACCTGCTCACCCATCTCGCGGCCCCAGCCGGACTGCTTGAAGCCGCCGAAGGGCAGGGCGGCGTCGAAGATGTTGTAGCAGTTGACCCACACCGTGCCGGCCCGGATCTTGGCGGCGAGCTGGTGTGCCTTGCCGATGTCCTGGGTCCAGACGCCCGAGGCCAGGCCGAATACGGTGTCGTTGGCGCGCTTGATGAGGTCGGTGTCCACGTCCCTGAACTTCGTCGCCGCCACCACCGGCCCGAAGATTTCTTCCTGATAGACGCTCATCTCGTCGGAGACGTCGACCAGCACCGTCGGCTTGACGAAGTAGCCCTCGCCCTCGGCGCGTTCACCGCCGGCGGCAGCCGTCGCGCCCTGTTTCCGGCCGGCTTCGAGATAACCGGTGACGCGCTCGAGCTGGGTCCGGGAGACGAGCGGGCCCATCTGGGTTTCCGGATCGAGCCCCGGGCCGAGCTTGATGTTGCGGGCGTACTCAGCCACGCCTTCGATCACCTGGTCGTAGACTTTTTCGTGTACGAACAGGCGTGAGCCGGCGGCACAGCACTGGCCGTGGTTGAAGAAGATGGCGTTGGCCGCGCCTGGAATGGCTTTTTCCAGATCGGCGTCATCGAGCACGATGTTCGGCGATTTGCCGCCCAGCTCGAGTGAAACCTTCTTGAGGTTGCCCTTGGCCGCATCCACGATCAGGCGGCCGACTTCGGTCGAGCCGGTGAAGGCGATCTTGTCGACCATCGGGTGGGCCGCGATCGGCGCGCCGGCCTCCTCGCCGAAGCCGGTGAGCATGTTGACCACGCCGTCGGGCACGCCGGCCTCCTGCATGATTTCGGCAAGCTTCAGGCCGGATAGCGGCGTTTCCTCGGCCAGTTTCATGACCACCGTATTCCCGCAGGCCAGGGCCGGGCCGAGTTTCCAGGCCGCCATCAGCAGCGGGAAATTCCAGGGAATGATCTGCCCGCATACACCCACCGGCTCGCGGCGGGTGTAGGCATGCCACTGGGCGCCGGGCGCGTAGGGCACGGTGATGCCGATCTGCTCGCCGTTGAGCTTGGTCGCCCAGCCGGCCATGTACTGGAACAGTTCGGCGGCCAGCGGCACGTCGGCCGCCCGGGCAATGGAAATGGGCTTGCCGTTGTCGAGTGCTTCCAGCTGGGCGAGCTCTTCCTGGTGTTCCATGATCAGGTCGCCGATCTTCCAGACGATGCGGCCGCGCTCGGCCGGCGACATCCGGGTCCACGGCCCATCATCGAAGGCCTTGCGGGCCGCCTTCACGGCCTTGTCGACATCGGCCTTCGCCGCGGACTGGGCATGGGCGACCACTTGGTCGGTCGCGGGATTGTAGACCTCGAAGGTCTTGCCCGATTCGGCGGCCACCCATTGGCCGCCGATGAGCATCTTGCGTGGGGTGTCGATGAATTGGCGGACACTGGATTCGAGTTGGACTTCACGGGCTGCGACTGCGCACATAACCGATCTCCTCATTATGGTTTTGGATGCTCCGCTCGCGGAGCGAGGCGGCGCGTTTTCCTGAACGCCGGTTCCCCTGTGATAGCGCAAATTTCGCGCCATTGGAATGGGGCGCCGCGATGCCCTGCAATCCGGCCTTGCACGCATTGGCTGCGGTGTAAACCGCTGCCTCGGTCGCCACAGGTGTTGCAGCATGGCTGCCACACCCGCGCGCCGCGGGGCGCGGCATGCGCAGGCCATCCAATGGTGGCCGGGCGGCGCGGAGCCGTCGTCGTCGATAGCAACGCGCTCATCGTCGCCCGGCGGGGCCAGCCGCGGGGCGGGGCGCTGAACAGGCGGGGCCGTAGGCGCCGCCCCGTGCGCCGATCAGAGTTCCATCCACATCCGGTACAGCCCGGTGCGCACGGATTCCATCAACAGGCGATCGGTTTCGTCGGCCTTGTGCCCCATGCGGGCGACGAGGTGATAATAATGCGACAGAATCTGGCGGTGTTTGAGCTCGGGGATCTGGCTTTGTATCCAGGTCACGGCGGCATAGCGCGTGCCGCGGGTCACCGGCCGGACCTGGTGGATGAGGCCGGTGGGGTAGATCACCGCGTCGCCGGCATCGAGCTTGACCAGCTGCGGGTCGGTTCCGGTCCACAGTTCGAGTTCGCCGCCGTCGTATTCGTCGGCGGCGGACAGAAACACCGTGACCGACAGATCCGTGCGCAACGGTTTCGGTTTGGTGTTCATGATGGCTTCGTCCATATGCAGCCCGTAGTACATGCCGGGCTGATAGCGGGAGAAGGTGGGGCCGGGGATGCCGCGGGGGAACGCGGTGTTGAGAACGTCGTCGTTATTCAGAAGGGCCTGGACCACCAGTCGTCCGATTTCCGACTGCTCGGAATCGCCCTCGCTGATCTGCTCGTTGTTCTTGATGTTCGAGCCGCGGTTGGTGGCCTTGCCTTCCACGAACTCGGCGTTTTCAACGAACGCGCGTGCCTTGCGGGTCTGGGCTTCGTCGAGCAGTTTCTTGATCTGGGTTATCATGGAATTGACCTGGCTTGGAAACGCGCGAACCGGTGCGAGCGCAATTCAGGCATGCGCTTCGGCTTGCATTGACATTACCGCACCCGGCCGCGCGCGCATAAAGATTGGCGGCGGGCGCCGTGGCAGCGGGATGAGCCCGCGCCGCATGCGGCGCCTGGCCCGGCAGAAAAGCCTCGCCGGGACGGTCCCGGCGAAGCAATCGCATCGGAGGAGATGCGTGACTGAAAAACGGCGTGGGTTGGCGGGCGGCCATCACGAATCCACGCGAAAGCCCATGGTGGCCCGTACCGCGCGCTCCCAGCCGGCGACGAGTTGTTCGCGTTTGCCGCTCGGCATGGCCGGTGTGAAACGCGTTTCGATGGCCCATTGCTCGGCGATCTGTTCGCGCGATTCCCAGAAGCCCACGGCCAGGCCGGCCAGATAGGCCGCACCGAGCGCGGTCGTTTCGCTGACTTCGCTGCGCAGTACGTCCACGCCGAGAATGTCGGCCTGGAACTGGGCGAGGAAGTCGTTCGCGATCGCGCCGCCGTCGGTACGCAGTTCGGCCAGATTGAGGCCGGCGTCGGCCTGCATGGCCCGCAGGACATCGGCGCTTTGATAGGCGATCGATTCCACGGCCGCGCGTATGAAATGCTCCTTGGTGGTGCCGCGCGACAGCCCGAACACGGCGCCGCGGACGTTGCTGTCCCAGTAGGGCGCGCCGAGGCCGGTGAATGCGGGCACCATGTACACGCCGTCATTGTCGCCGGCACGCTCGGCATAGGCTTCCGAATCGGATGATTTGCCCAGCATGCGCAACCCGTCGCGCAACCACTGGATCACGGAGCCGGCCACGAAAACACTGCCTTCGAGGGCGTATTCGATGGTGCTGTCGATCTCCCAGCCGATCGTGGTCAGCAGACCGTTTTCCGAGGCGGTGGCCTCGGTGCCGGTGTTCATCAGCGTGAAGCAGCCCGTGCCGTAGGTGTTCTTGGCCATGCCCGGCTCGAAGCAGGCCTGGCCGAACAGGGCGGCCTGCTGGTCCCCGGCCATGCCGGCGATGGGAATCTCGTTGCCGAAAAAATACTTGGGCTGAACGTGGCCATAGGTTTCGCTGCTCGACTTCACCGCCGGCAGCATGGCCTCGGGTACACCGAATAGTTCGAGCAGTTGCGGGTCCCATTGGCGGTCCCGGATGTTGAACATCATCGTGCGCGAGGCATTGGTCACGTCGGTGACATGCACGTCGCCGCCGGTCAGGTTCCAGACCAGCCAGGTGTCGATGGTGCCGAACAGCAGGTCGCCGCTTTCGGCTTTTTCCTTCACGCCATCCACGTTGTCGAAGATCCACTTCAGCTTGGTGCCCGAGAAGTAGGCATCGATGACCAGCCCGGTCTTGTCGCGGATCATCCCGGTATGGCCGGCTTCGCGCAGTTCGTCGCAGATCTCGGCCGAGTGCCGCGATTGCCAGACGATGGCGTTGTACACCGGTTGCCCGGTCTTTTTGTCCCAGACGACCGTGGTCTCGCGTTGATTGGTGATGCCGATGCCGGCGATCTCCGAGACGTCGACCTGGGTGTTGTTGATCAGTTCGGTGAGCGTGGTGAGCACGCTGGTCATGATGTCGCGCGGATTGTGCTCGACCCAGCCCGGGCGCGGGAAAATCTGTTCGAATTCGCGTTGCGCGATGCCTGCGATCCGGCCATTGCGGTCGAACAGCAGCGAACGCGAACTGGTCGTGCCCTGGTCTATGGCGAGTATGTATTTCTTGTCCATCGCTCTCTCCTTTGAAGCGCGCGGCGCTTGCTTCGTTTCATGCGCGCGACACCGCATCGCAGGCGTTTGTCGGGACCGGCCGGCGACGCCGCCCGGTGGCCGCGGATGAACCGCTCAACGGCGGATTGCCCGGCCCAAGGTAACCCGAATCAAAGCCGGCGGCAGATCGGGCGCCGTGCTCAGGCGGGGGCACGCTCGCGCAGATAGGCCGTCAGCCGATCCACCTCGCCGGATGCCAGCCGCAGACCCAGCTTGGAGCGGCGCCAGATAATGTCTTCGGCCGTGCGCGCCCATTCGTGCTCGCATAGATAATCGACTTCCGCTGCGTACAGGCCGGCGCCGAAGTGCTCGCCCAGGTCGTCCAGGCTTTTCGCCCCGGCGACGATATCGCGCACGCGCGTGCCGTAGTTGAACACCATGCGATTCGCCATGCCCAGGGGGATGAACGGATGACTGGCCTGCAATGATTCGAACAGATGCTGCGGCCTGGATTCCTCACCCCCGGGCAGCGGATGGCCGTTGCCGGTCCAGGCCTTGTGCTGGTTGCCGAGTTCGGGCGCGATCTGGTCGACGGCGTCCTCGGCCAGGCGGCGGAAAGTCGTCAGCTTGCCGCCGAAGACGTTGAGCAGCGGGGCGCCGTCGGTATCGAGCTGGATGCGGTAATCGCGGGTGATCTCGCTGGCGTTGTCCTCGCGGTCGTCGAGCAGCGGGCGCACGCCGGAATAACTCCAGACCACGTCGTCCGGCGCGATCGACTGCTCGAAGTAGCGGTTCGCCGACTCGCAGAGATAGGCGATCTCGTCTTGCTCGATGGCGACCTTGCCGGGCGCGCCTTCGTGTTCCACGTCGGTGGTGCCGATCAGGGTGAAATCCTGTTCGTAGGGAATGGCGAACACGATGCGTCCGTCCGGCTGCTGGAAGATGTAGGCGTAGTCGTGATCGAACAGCTTCGGTACCACGATGTGACTGCCCTTGATCAGCCGAAGCGCGTACTGGTGGTTCATCGTCGCCACATCGTCGAGGAAACGCACCGCCCAGGGGCCGGCGGCGTTGGCGAGCCCGCGCGATTTGGCTTCGATGGTCTCGCCGGCGGCGGTCTTGAGTGTCACCTGCCAGCCATCGGCGCCGCGCGTGGCGGATTCACAGCGCGTGCGCGTCATGATGGTGGCGCCGCGGTTGGCGGCATCCATGCAGTTGAGCACGACCAGCCGCGCATCCTGGACCCAGGCGTCCGAGTAGACAAAACCCTTGTTGAACTCGGGCTTGAGCGGCGCGCCGGCCGGGTGGTCGTCGAATTTCACGCCGTGCGAGCCCGCCAGGGTCTGACGGCCGCCGAGATGGTCGTAAAGAAACAGCCCGGTACGGATCATCCAGGCCGGACGCAGATGCTTTTGATGCGGCAGGATGAATCGCATCGGCCAGATGATGTGCGGCGCGGCCTTGAGCAGCACTTCGCGCTCCGACAGGGCCTTGGCCACGAGCTTGAATTCGTACTGCTCGAGGTATCGCAGCCCGCCGTGAATGAGCTTCGTCGAAGCCGAGGACGTATGACTCGCCAGGTCGTCTGCCTCGCACAGCAGAACCGAAAGGCCTCGACCCACGGCGTCGCGGGCGATGCCGGCGCCATTGATGCCACCACCGACCACAATCAGGTCATACGTTTGCGGAGTGCTCATATCGGGATCGCCTTATGTTCGGATTAAAACCTTAGAGTTCGAAAGCGAAAACAAAAATACAACAAAAGTTGTAGAGGGCGATAGGTGAGCAGCCGGCTAACATGCAATTTCGAGTATGTGTGCTGTGCGGCCCGGGCTTGAACATAAGGACGCCAGCGGTTTGCCGGTCCCCGGCGGTGCCCGGGCCGGGCGGGACAAACACGGGTGCGACTTCGAAGCATGGGCCGCGACATCGGGGATCGTGTTGATCGGATCCGAAAGGAGAGAGTGGAGTGACAACGCCCAATCGTCCGGCTTCGGATGAACAAACGCCGACGCCGCGCCAGCGCGAGATCGTCGATCTGGTGGAGCAGCAGGGCTTCGTCGCCATCGAAGCGCTCGCGCGCAGTTTCGATATCACGCAACAGACCGCGCGTCGTGACGTCAATGCGCTGTGCAAGGCCGGGTTGTTGCGGCGTTATCACGGCGGCGCGGGTTTGCCCTCGACCGTCGAGAATCTCGCCTACGAGGCCCGCCAGGTGCTCAATCTGGAAGGCAAGCGCAAGATCGCGGAACTGGTGGCGCGCGAGATTCCCGACCACGCGTCGCTGTTTCTCACCCTGGGGACCACGACCAAGGAAACCGCGCGGGCACTGGCCGGACACAAGGGGCTGCGCGTGATCACCAACAATCTGCAGATCGCGGGCATGCTCTCGGCTTCCAAGGATGCCGAGGTCATGGTCGCCGGGGGCACGGTGCGCTCGATCGACGCCGGCGTGACCGGCGAGATGACGCTGGATTTCTTCAACAATTTCAAGGTCGATTACGCGTTGATGAGTATCTCCGGTATCGAGGCGGACGGCACGTTGTTCGATTTCGATTATCGCGAAGTACGCCTGCTGCGCGTGATCATCGCCAATGCCCGGCGCGTGTTTCTGCTCGCCGACCAGACCAAGTACAACCGTCATGCCCTGGTGCGGGCCGGCAATATCGTGGACTGCATCGACGCGCTGTTTACCGATGTGGCGCCGCCGAAGCCGCTCGCCGACCTGCTGGCCGAGGCCGGTGTATCGGTGCATGTCGCCGATTAGCGCGGCATACGGTGGTTTGGGGTGCTCGTTTCGGGGCTCTACGACTTTTGACTAGTTGTTCATGTTCGGTTTCGAACACTAAGCTCGAATCGAATAACGGTTGACGCGACGTCAACACGTATCTGATCCACGTGATAACTGGGGCATCTCTTGATGCATACGGATGAGGCAGCGGTCGGCAGCCGCCGACGGTACTTTGGAGGAGGGTGGCCATGTCGCTAGTGCTCGACAATGTGTCCAAGGTCGTGGGCGGCGAGACCCACATCGCACCGATGGATCTCGAGCTGGAAAGCGGTTCGCTGTCGCTGTTGCTCGGCCTGACGCTGTCCGGCAAGACGTCGCTGATGCGGCTGATGGCCGGCCTGGACAAGCCCACGAGCGGGCGCGTTGTCGTCGAAGGCACGGATGTGACGGGCCGGCCGGTGCGAAAGCGCAATGTGGCGATGGTCTATCAGCAGTTCATCAACTATCCGTCGCTGACGGTGTACGAGAATATTGCCTCGCCCCTGCGAATCGCCGGCGTGTCGAGTTCGGAGATTGATCGTCGGGTGCGCGCCGAGGCCGAGCGCCTGCACATCGAAGCGATGCTCGATCGTCTGCCGGCCGAGTTGTCCGGTGGGCAACAACAGCGTACGGCCATGGCTCGCGCCCTGGTTCGCGACGCCGAGCTGGTGCTTCTGGATGAACCGCTCGTCAATCTCGATTACAAGCTGCGCGAGACCTTACGCGAAGAGCTGCCGAAGGCGCTCGAGGGTCGCCGTTCGATCGTGGTCTATGCCACGACCGATCCCTGGGAAGCGCTGGCCTTCGGCGGCCGTACCGCTGTTCTCGAAGAGGGGCGCCTGCTGCAGTACGACTACGCGGCGAATGTCTACGCGGCCCCGGCCACGACGCACGTGGCCAGTGTGTTCAGCGATCCGCCGATGAACATCATCAACGGCGAAATCCGGGGCGATGAGCTGCACGTGGGCGATCTGCTTCGCACCGCGCGCCCCGCGGCGCTGTCCGGGCTGGCCGACGGTTCGTACCTGTTCGGTGTGCGCCCGCCCCATCTAATCGTCAACCCCGACCCCGATACCGGCGGCCAGCGCATCGATACGACCGTGGATGTCACCGAGATCAGTGGCTCCGATACGTACGTGCATTGCCAGGTGGAAGGCCGGCCCTGGGTGGCCGTGCAGTTGGGCGTTCACCAGCACGATCTCGGCGCCCCGCTTTCGCTGGGTTTCCATCCGGACAAGTTGTTCGTCTTCGATCATGACGAGCAGCTGGTTCATTCGCCCGAAGCCGGCGCCGACCGATAAGACGAGGGAGCCAACCACTATGGCCTTGATTCGTTTCGACGGCGTAGCGCACAGCTATTCCGGCCAGGCCGGACGGCCGGAAGATTATGCGCTGCAGCCGATGAACTTCAGCTGGGACGACGGCGGGGCATATGCCTTGCTCGGCCCGTCCGGCTGCGGCAAAAGTACGTTGTTGAATATCTGTTCCGGGCTGCTCAAGCCGTCCGAGGGGCGCGTGTTCTTTGGCGATCGCGACGTGACCGACCTGTCGCCGGAGCGCCGCAACATCGCACAGGTGTTCCAGTTCCCGGTGCTGTACGACTCGATGAGTGTGTACGACAACCTGGCGTTTCCGCTGCGTAACCGAAAGGTCGAGCGCAGTCACATCGACCGCCGCGTCCGGGAAGTCGCCGAGATGCTTGACCTCGGCGATGTCCTCAAGCGCCGCGCCAGCGGGCTGGGCGCGGAACTCAAGCAGAAGATTTCCATGGGGCGCGGACTGGTGCGCGACGACACCTCGGCGATCCTGTTCGATGAGCCGTTGACGGTGATCGATCCGCAGCTGAAGTGGCGTTTGCGGCGTCAGCTCAAGGAAGTGCACAAGCAGTTCAGCCACACCATGATCTATGTCACCCACGACCAGATCGAGGCGCTGACGTTCGCCGACAAGGTGGTGGTGATGTCGGATGGTGAAATCGTACAGGTGGGCACGCCGCAGGAGTTGTTCGAGCGGCCCGAGCACACCTTCGTCGGGTTTTTCATCGGCAGCCCCGGGATGAACTTCATCAAATGCCGCATCGACGGCGATTCGGCCGTGGTCGGCGAGCGTCGTATCGCGCTCACACCGGCTCAGGCGCAGGCGGCGGCCGAGGCGGATGGCGGCGAGTACAAGCTGGGCATCCGGCCCGAGTTCGTCGAGCCGGCAGCGCCGGGCGAGGGGTTCGCGGTCGACGTGAGCGCGATCGCCGATATGGGTGAGTTCCATCTGGTGACGGCCGATCTGGACGGTAACGAACTCAAGATCAAGCTCGCCGACGCCCACGCCCATATCCGGGACGACGCGTTGCACGTGCATTTCCCGTCCGAGTGGCTTTGCCTGTATCGCAACGAGCGTCTGATCGGTCACAAAGTCGAGGTGGCGGCATGAACAACAACCGTTTTGCCGACAACAAGGCGTGGTTCCTGGTCCTGCCAGCCACGCTGCTTGTCGCTTTTTCGTCGTTGATCCCGTTCATCGCGGTGGTCAATTACAGCCTGCAGATCGTGTTCAACATGAACACCCACTCGTTCATCGGCTGGTCGACCTTCCACGATGCGCTGACGAACGAGGAGTTCCGCGGCGCGCTCGGGCGCCAGGTGCTGTTCACCGCAATCGTGCTCGCGATCGAAGTGCCGCTGGGTATCGGTGTGGCGCTGACGATGCCGCGCAGCGGGCGAGCGGTCGGGCCGATCATGGTCGTGCTCGCGCTGCCGCTGCTGGTGCCGTGGAATGTGGTCGGGCTGATCTGGCAGATCTTCGCCCGTGGCGATATCGGCCTGTTCGGCGCGTTCGTCAATAACGTGCTGCACATCAACTACAACTACGCCACCGGGAGTCTGTCGGCCTGGTTCACGGTGGTACTGATGAGCGTCTGGCACTGGACGTCGCTGATCGCGCTGCTGTGCTATGCGGGGCTGTGCGCCATTCCCGGTGCGTTCTACCAGGCCGCGCGTATCGACGGCGCTTCGCGCTGGGCGGTGTTTCGTTTCATCGAGCTGCCCAAGCTGCGTGGCGTGCTCACGATCGCGATCCTGTTGCGCTTCGTCTACAGCTTCAAGGTCTACGCCGAGCCCCTGACGGTGACCGGTGGCGGCCCGGGAAGCTCGACGACCTTCATGACCGAAATGCTTACGAATACGGCCATCGGCCAGTTCGCTTACGGCAAGGCGGCCGCCTACGGTTTGCTCTACTTCCTGATCATTCTGCTGATCAGCTATGTGTTCTACATCGTGCTGACTCGTGTGGGCACGAGCGACGGAGGCCAATAAGATGACGATTCGTCGTATTTGCCTGACGCTTTTCATCCTGTTCCTGCTGATCCCGATCTACTGGTTGGTCATGATGTCGTTCAAGTCCAACACCGAGATCACGACGCAGCTGACGTTGTGGCCGAACCACTGGACGCTCGGCCACTATCAGGACATTTTCAATAGCGAAAAATGGACCGGGTCGTTCCTGCATTCGTTGTCGTATGTTGCCTTGAATGTGGCGATTACGTTGCCACTGGCGATTCCGGCGGCGTATGCGTTCTCCCGCTACGATTTTCTCGCCGACAAGCACCTGTTCTTCTGGTTTCTCACCAACCTGATGGCGCCGCCTGCGGTGTTCCTGATTCCGTATTTCCAGCTGTATCACAGCATCCACCTGTTCGACACGGTGTATGCAGTGGCCCTGGCGCATACCCTGTTCAATCTGCCCCTGGCGGTCTGGATACTGGAAGGCTTCATGTCGGGGGTGCCGCGTGAAATCGATGAAACCGCGTATCTCGACGGCTATTCGCTGCCGCGCTTTTTCATCAAGATCTTCCTGCCGCTGATCGGTTCGGGTATCGGTGTGGCCGCTTTCTTCTGCTTCATGTTCAGCTGGATCGAGCTGCTACTGGCCAACACGCTGACATCGAGTAATGCCATGCCCTTCGCCACCATGATGAGCAGTGCTTTTACTGCGTCCGGTACGGACTGGGGCATTCTCGCCGCTGCCGGCACGCTCACGCTCATCCCGGGTGTTCTGGTGATTTGGTTCGTGCGTCACCGAATCGCCTCCGGTTTCGCCCTGGGTCGGGTCTAGTCAGGAGTTCGCGACATGCAATGGATGCTTTGGACCGTACCCACGGCCGCGTTTTTCATCGGGATTGTGGCCATACTGATCGTGATGACGATCTGGCAATTCATTCAGCCCACACGCGAACGTCGTGGCTGGATCATTCCCATGAGCACCACCCGGGGCGACCGGCTGTTCATCGGCCTGCTCAGCTCGGCCTATCTCACCGCGCTCTGGGTGGCGCTGGTACCGCTGTCGAGTTGGTATCTGCTGGTGCTGGTCGTGCTGCTGATCGTCGGGCTCATACTGTTCGGCTAACGCGGCTATAGCGCAAGACTTCAGGCCGATCGCATCGCAACGGTTCGCAGGCGATGCGCGCGGCCCTACCACCGGTTCGTATTTGCTCGGGCCGGCTCATACTGCGATCGGAAGGAGATCGAAATGACTAAAAAGCATGAGGACGACCCGCAGGGTCGGACGGGGGAGAAGGCGCCGCGGGGATTCAATCCCAATCGTCGCAATTTCCTGCGTTCGGGGGCAGCCGCTGCCGCGGGCATGGCCGCGGTTCCGTTTATCGGCACCTCTGCACAGGCGGCCACGGCTTCATCCGGCGGCATCAGCAGCCTGCCGCCGCTGGGCCAGGTGCCGAGTTACAAGGACTACGGTCGCGGCAAGAAGGGCATGGAAGCGGCCGAGAACTGGGTGACCGATTTCCTCCAGCCGTCCACGCTGACCAAGGATCAGCAGATGGCCGAGATGAAATTCCTGCATGAAGCCGCGGCGCCGTACCGCGGGATGCAGATCAATGTCGTGTCGGAAGTAACCGGCACGCATCAGTTCGAGGCCAATATCCTGTCGAAGGCGTTCGAGCAGATCACCGGCATCAAGGTCAGCCATGACACGATGCAGGAAGGCGATACCGTCTCGAAGCTCGAAACGCAGATGGCCACGGGCACTGATGTGTACGACCTGTTCATCAACGATTCCGACTTCATCGGTACGCATCCCCGCATGGACGATGTGATTCCGATTACCGACTACATCACCGGCGAGGGCAAGGACATCACCCTGTCGACGCTGGATGTGGACGACTTCATCGGCAAGAGCTTCGTTACCTGGCCGCTCGACAACAAGATGTACATGATTCCGGACGGCCAGTTCGCGAATCTGTACTGGTACCGCAAGGACTGGTTCGATCGTCCGGACCTGAAGAAGCGATTCAAGGCCAAGTACGGTTACGAGCTCGATGTGCCGGTCAACTGGTCGGCCTACGAGGACATCGCCGACTTCTTCACCAACGATGTCAAGCACCTCGACGGCAAGCGGATCTACGGCCATATGGACTATGGCAAGAAGGACCCGTCGCTTGGCTGGCGTATCCACGACTCCTGGCTGTCGATGGCCGGCATGAGTGATAAGGGATTGCCATTCGGGCACCCGGTGGATGACTGGGGCATTCGTGTCAACGAGGCGCAGAATCCGGTCGGCGCCAGCGTCGAGCGCGGTGGGGCGACCAACAGCCCGGCGGCGGTCTATGCCATCACCAAGTACAAGGAATGGCTGCAGAAGTATGCGCCGCCGGAAGCCGCGGGCATGACCTTCTCGGAGGCCGGTCCGGTGCCGGCGCAGGGCCAGATCGCCCAGCAGATCTTCTGGTATACCGCGTTTGCATCGAGCATGACCAAGCCCGGTCTGCCGGTGGTGAACGACGACGGTACGCCGAAATGGCGTATGGCGCCGTCGCCGCACGGTCCATACTGGGAAGCGGGCATGAAGCTGGGTTATCAGGATTGCGGCTCCTGGATCCTGCCCAAGACGACCCCGACGAAAAAGCGGGCTGCGAGCTGGCTGTATGCCCAGTTCTGCATCTGCAAGTCGGTTTCCCTGCGCAAGAGCTGGGCGGCGCTGACGCCGTTCCGGACTTCGGATATCAATTCCAAGGAAATGGGCGAGGCTGCGCCGTATCTCGGTGGCCTGGTCGAATTCTTCCGTAGCCCGGCGCACAAGTACTGGACACCCACCGGTACCAACGTCCCGGCCTACGGCAAGATGACCTCGGCCTGGTGGAAGAACATCGCGCAGATCAACAGCGGTGCCCTCACACCCCAGGAGGGTATGGACAAGGTGGCCGAGGAGCTCGACGAGGTCATGCATCGGATCCAGATCGCGGGTCTGGAAAAAGTGGCGCCGCCGAAGCTCAATCCGAAGAAGAGCAAGGAGTACTGGCTCAAGCAGCCGGGTTCCCCGAAGCCGAAACTGGCCAACGAGAACCCGCCGGGCGAGACGCTACCGTACGAGGAGTTGTTGAAAGCCTTCAACGACCCGTCATCGATCGGTAAGCACGCGTCCAAGGGCAAAAGTTGATGGGTTAGGCGTCATCAACGATCCTTCGTGATGGCAGGCGGCCCGGCGTGTTACGTCGGGCCGCGTCTTTTTGTGGCCCGGCAACATGTGGTAGCCCATTCTTTGACAGCGCGTTTCGATACGAGGTGAAACAACCCATGAGCGATTCCGAACTCGATATGCAGGTCGGGCATTTCTTCGCCACGCCGGTCGCGGCGACGCTGCTCGACGACAGCGCGGCGCGTAACGCCGATCTCAAGGAGCGTATCCTCGCCGAACGTGCGCGCGAGGGATCGATCGCGGCGTCGAATCTTGGCGGCTGGCACTCCGGTCGTCCGGTGGACCAATGGGCCGGTCCACGCATGGAAGAAGTGCTTGCGGCCGCGCGCCAGATGGCCGATCGCTTGACCGTGGATCGCTCGGGTCAGCCTGTACGGGCCCACTGGTCGGCCCGTGCCTGGGCCAATATCAATGAACACGGGCACGCCAACGAATTCCATTATCACCCGGGCGTGTACTGGTCGGGCACGTACTACGTCGACGACGGCGGCCGCGCGAGCGATGAATCGTTCGGCGGCGAGTTCGAAATCATGGACCCTCGCGGGCCGGGCGTGGCCATGTACGCGCCCTCACTCGTGTTCAGGGACGGCGGCCACAACACCGGGGGTACGAACGTGCGGTTCACGCCGCGTGCGGGACTGCTCATGCTGTTCCCGGGTTGGCTTTATCATCAGGTGCGCCCGTATCTCGGGCCGGCGCAGCGTATTTCCATCGCGTTCAACCTGAGTCTCGGCGACAGCCGTTCGCCGTAAGAGGCGGCAAGCATGCGTGTGATCTTTCGTTGCGATCCTCATCTGCAAGGGCACTTGCCCGAGCCCCTGGCGGCGCGCGCGGCGCTGCCGGACTGGCTGCGGCAGATGCCGAGTACGGCTCATTCCGAGACCCACGGCGGCGACATCCGCACGGTCAAGCAATGCCCGCCATTCGTCGATGCGATGACCCATGGCTTCGTGTTCACGTTGCCTTGCGACGTGCATGTCCGGGACGGGGTGTTTTCCTGGGACTGGTCGTTGCCGCAACCGGCAGCACGCATGCACCCGCGGGCGCCGCTGAGTTTCCATGTGCCGGCCCAGGTCGAGGGCACGCCGTTTCATGCCGACGATCGCGTGATCGTGAAGTTCAACAGTTTCTGGACCGTCGAATTGCCGGACGGCTGGTCGTTGTTCGCCATGCCGCCGGCCAACCGTACCGATCTGCCGTTTCAGGCCTTGTCGGGGCTGGTCGATGCCGATCGATACCATGACGTTGGCATCCTGTTCCCCGCGATCTGGACACAGCCCGGTTTCGAAGGCGTTCTGGCGCGCGGTACGCCGGTGGTGCAGTGCTTTCCGGTGCAGCGTGAGCCGCTCGAATACGTGTTCCAGGCATTCGATGCCGAGGAAACGGCGGCTTACGACGCCCTGGGACGGCGATTGCTGGACGACAAGGGCATCTACCGCAAGCAGTACCGGGCGCCGCGTTCACGCACGCCTGGCCAGTGAACGACGCAGCGCGCGCGGGTCGAGCCACAATTGCCCCGTCGGCGCCGAGGTCAGCGCCTGCGCCACCCGATTGAAGCACGCGGGCTTGATGCGCACGGCCCGGGCATAGGCATCCAGTGCAGTCTCGATATCGCCGCTGTCCTGCAGGCTGATGCCAAGGTTGAGGGCCGCTTCGAACATTTCCGGTCGGGCGGACAACGCATGGCGATACGCCGCCGCCGCCGCGGCCGGCCGGTTCAGGTCCTGTTCGACCAACCCGAGATGAAACCAGGCTTCGGCAAAATCCGGCGCCTTGTCCACCGTGACCCGCAGTGCGGTACGCGCGGCCTCGCAGTCACCGGCCGCGTAATGGGCACGGCCCAGTTTGTGGTGAAGCCGGACATCATCCGCGCCGCGGCGCTGGAATGTGGCCAGCCAGTCTGCCGCAGCCGCCGCGTCACCGCCCGCGATCATGAGATCGGCTTTTTCGAGCAGGGCGGCCAGCGGTGGTTCCGGCGCGGCCAGGGCCTGATCGAATGCCACCATGGCCGCGTTCGATTGCCCCAGTTCGGTGAGCGTGCGCCCGAGTTGCAGCCAGCCCGGGCCATGGGCGGGATAGGCCTGCAGGCGGGGCAGCAGGGTGTTGGCGCGCTCATCGCCGCGCCGCAGCAGCTCGCAGACCGTATCGAACAGCGCCTGAGCGGCGCTCGCCTGTCGCGCGGGGTCGCTGTTGCGGGCGGGGGGCTGTGGCATGGGCGATGGATTCCGGGGCGGTCGGTCTGTTTGGCAATATATCGCGCCTCGACGGCCGGCCCAACAGGCCCCATGCCGCAAGCATGGCGGACCACCCGGGCGCTGCGACCGGCCGCGGCCATCGTCCGGTCCCGGCCTGCGATGCCGGACGGCGCGCCCGGGCATCGATCGGGGCGGCATCGCGCCGGGCGACGTGATCGCGGGCCCCCTCAGGCGATGGCGCCGCCACCGTCCACGCGAACCACCGAGCCGGTGGCAAAGCCGGTGATCATCAGATAATGCACGGCATTGGCGATATCGCCGGCGCGGCCGGCGCGGCCCACCGGCAGATGCTCGGCTGCGTCGGTCATGAGTTCGCGTTTGCGCGTTTGCGGCATATCGTCCCAGAGGGGCGTGTCGATCATGCCCGGCGATACCGCATTCACGCGCACCGGGGCCAGCTCCAGTGCCAGACCCCGCATGAGCCCTTCCAATGCAGCGTTGATCGCCCCCTGCAATGTGGCACCCGGGGACGGGCGCTCCGACAGAAAGCCGGAGACGAGCGTAATGGTGCCGCCGTCGGCCATGCGGGCGGCGCGTACCGCGCGATAGGCGCCCCAGAACTTGCTGTCCATGGAACCATAGGCATCGTCGAGCGTCATGGTGCGCATGCCGCCGCGGGCCGTGGCCGCGGACGACACGATCAGGTGATCCCAGCTCGCATTATCGTTGAAGAAACGCTCGACCGCGCCATTGTCGCCGGTATCGAGCACGGCCGTGCGCACCCCGTGACCGATGCTTTCGGCCGCGTGCGCCAGCTTGTCCGCCGAGCGGGACGCGATGGTTACCTCGGCGCCGGATTCGGCGCTGCGGCGGGCCACGGCCTCGCCAATGCCGGAACTGCCACCAATGACCAGAACCCGGGTTTGTACCAGCGACGCCATGGTCGTCTCCTCACGTGGTTGCCTTGGATATAACGATAAGCCCTGTGTCGTGCGCGCGTGAAGGCCGGGGCGCAATGAGGGTGTCGCCGCGGTGGCGGTGGCTGCCGCGCCCCGGCGCGAACAGCCGCTGTCGAACGGGCATAATGGATGGCCCGATACGTTCTGCTTGCTGGTGATGTCCGACGCTGCCCCGGTCGATTCCGACGCCGATACCTCCTGGATGCGCGTAGCACTCGATCTGGCGGCCGCCGCCGGGGCGGCGGGTGAAGTGCCGGTCGGGGCGGTCGTCGTGCGCGACGGCATCGCGCTCGGCAGCGGCCGCAACGGCCCGATCGCGGCCTGCGATGCCACGGCACATGCCGAAATCGTGGCCATTCGGGCGGCGTGTGCCGCCGTCGGCAACTACCGGCTGCCGGGGGCGACGCTGTATTGCACGCTCGAGCCGTGCGCCATGTGCGCCGGGGCGATCGGCCATGCCCGCATCGCGCGCGTGATCTACGGCGCCGACGATTTTCGTGCCGGCGCGGCGCACTCCATATTTGCGGTGTTCGACGAGCCGCGGCTCAATCATCGCGTGGCGCACCGGGGCGGTGTGCTCGCCGATGAAAGCGCCGATCTCCTGCGGCGTTTCTTTCGAGCACGGCGCGCCAGCGGGCGCTGAGCGGCGAGCGGCCAGCGCCTCATGCTTTCGGATGTATAGGCGAGGCCGGGCCGCGGTGGTAGCCTCGCCGCATGACTACACGAAAGACATGGCGCGTCGCTGTTCTGCCCGGCGACGGCATCGGCCCCGAAGTGATCGCCCAGGCCACCCGTGCGCTCGATGCGCTGGCCGAGGTCGAGCCCGATCTGGCGATCGATTACGATACGTTCGACTGGCCCTCGCATGCGTGGCACGAAGCGCATGGCGAATCGGCCCCGGCCGATTACCTGGCGCGGCTGGCCGGCTACGACGCGATCCTGCTGGGCGCGCTCGGCGACCCGGGCCCGACCACCGACCCGGATCGGTATCTGTTGTCCGATTCGGATTCGCTGGCGCCATTGCTCGAGATCCGCAAGGGCTTCGATCAATGGGTGTGCGAACGGCCGGTACGCCGGCTGGAAGGCGCGCCGCAGTATCTGGCCGATCCCCGGGCGGCCGATATCGACATGCTCGTCATCCGCGAGAACAGCGAGGGCGAGTATGTGAACCAGGGCGGGCGGCTGGCCGCCGGCACGCCGAATGAAGTGGTCACCCAGACCGCGGTGTTCACCCATCGCGCCACCGACCGCATCATCCGGCATGCCTTCGAGCAGGCCCGGGCACGCGCGGCCGTGCGCCTGAGCGAAGGCCGCGAACGCCAGTTCGGCGTCGACAAGCACGCCAGCCAGGTGTGTCTGGTCACCAAGCGCAACGCCCAGAAATTCTGGGGCGATATGTACACGGAAATGTTCGCGACCATCGCGCAAGACTATCCGGATGTCGCCACCCATCACGAACTGGTCGATGCGGCCTGCATGAAGTTCGTCTCCCATCCGTGGATGTTCGACGTGGTGGTGGCCTCCAATCTGCACGGCGATATCCTCACCGACCTGGCGGCGGTGCTCAACGGTGGCATGGGGGTGTCGCCCTCGGCCAACCTGAACCCGTCCGATCGCTCGCGCCCGCCGATGTTCGAGCCCACCCACGGCAGCGCGCCGGATATCGCCGGCCAGAACAAGGCGGGGCCGGCGGCCATGCTGCTGACCGCGGCCATGATGCTCGACTGGATGGGCGAGGAGGACGCGGTGGCCGCGCGCGCGGGCATGCGTCTGCGTAACGCGGTGGCGGCGGACCTGGCCGCTCATGCCGGCGATGCGCGCGCCACCGACGTGATCGGCGACGCTGTACTGGCGGCGCTTCGCGAGGCGCGTACGTAAGACTGGAGGAGATCGGCCGGAGGCGAACGACAAGCACGGATTGCAACCGCTTCGCAACAGGTCTAGCCTCGCCGCCAGCTACGCTTGTCAACCCACCAGAAAACGTTCCAACACAGTCAGGAGAACAGCCATGACGGCCAATCGCCCGGGTCACCTGTCCCCACTGCTCAAGCAGGCCACCGACGTCTACGCCGAGCGAGGCGAGGGCTGCTATCTGTTCGATACCGAAGGTCGCCGTTACATCGATTTCACCTCCGGGATCGGCGTGACCAGCACCGGCCATTGTCATCCCAAGGTCGTGGCCGCCGCCCAGGCGCAGGTCGGCAAACTGATCCACGGTCAGTACACCACGATCATGCACAAGCCGATCCAGGATCTTTCGGCGCGTCTGGCCGAGAAGATGCCGGGCGACATCGATACCATGTTCTACGCCAGCGCCGGCACCGAGGCCGCCGAAGGCGCGATGCGCCTGATGCGCCATGCCACCGGCCGCCCGAACATCGTGGTATTCCATGGCGGTTTTCATGGTCGCACCATGGGCGCCGCCTCGATGACTACCTCCGGCACGGCTTATACCGCCGGCCTGCAGCCGATCATGGGCGGCGTGGTGGTGGCACCGTTCCCCAATGCCTTCCGCTATGGCTGGTCGGAAGACGAGGCGACCGATTTCTGCCTGCGTGAACTGGATCATATCTTCGACACGATCAGCTCGCCGAAGGACACGGCTGGCTTCCTGATCGAACCGATCCAGGGCGAGGGCGGTTTCGTGCCGGCCAACACCCGCTTCATGCAGGGGCTGCGCGAGCGCGCGGATCATCACGGTCTGGTGCTCGGCGTGGACGAAGTCCAGGCGGGCTATGGCCGCACCGGCAAGTTCTGGTCGCACAGCCACTTCGATGTGCAGCCGGATATCGTGATGACCGCCAAGGGACTGGCCTCGGGCTTCCCGTTGTCCGGCTTCGGCGCCTCGCGTGCGCTGATGGAAAAAGGCTGGCCCGGCTCGCAGGGCGGGACGTACGGCGGCAATGCCGTGGCCTGCGCGGCGGCGCTGGCGACCCTGGATGTGATCGAAGAGGAAGGCCTGGTCGAGAACGCGGCCGAGCAGGGCGCGCATCTCAAGCAGCGCCTGGAATCGCTGGCGGCCGATCACGCGTGCATCGCCGATGTGCGCGGCAAGGGCTTCATGATCGGTTGCGAGATCCACAAGGACGGCGAGCCCGACGGCAGCCGCGCCGATCATATCGTCAAGGCCTGCGAGGCCTCGGGGCTGCTGCTGCTGCGCTGTGGTCCGCGCAAGCAGGTGATCCGCTGGCTGCCGCCGCTGGTCGCCAAGCGCGATCAGATCGACGAGGCGCTGGATATCTTCGCCAAGGCGCTCGACGCCACCGCCTGATCGCCTGATCGGGCGGGACAGGCCGTCGATCGCGCCCCGCGGTCGGCGGCTTTTTTTTACCGGTGGACGCCGCACTTGACCCGCGGCGGATCGCCGGGTACAGCAGGAGCCGTGTATGCGCGCACGAGTCCACGAATTCTGGGAGCTGGCCCGCTCCAGTTTCTGGTTCCTGCCCTCGCTGATGATGCTGGCCGGGCTGATCCTGTTCGCGATTACGCTGACGATCGACGAACTGCATCCGGCCGGCGGCGTGCTGCACGCCCTGTTCTATTCCGGCGGCACGACCAGCGCCACCAATCTGCTACAGACGCTCACCGGCGCGATGGTGGCGATCGCGACGGTGGTGTTCTCGACCATGATGGTCGTGCTCACGCTGGCCACCAGCCAGTTCGGTCATCGTCTGATCCGCAGTTTCATGCGCGACCGGGCCAATCAGGCCGTGCTGGGTATCTTCCTGGCCACGTTCGTCTACTGCATGCTCGTCTTTCACATGGTCGGCAACGATCCGGAGAACCGGTTCGTGCCGGACGTGTCGCTGAGCGTGGGCTTCGTGCTGGCGCTGTTCGCGACCTGCACGCTGATCTATTTCACTCACCACATGGCCCAGCTGTTCGCTGCGCCGGAGGTGCTGGAGACGGTAGGGGTGGAATTCGACCAGGCCATCGACCGCATGTATCCGGACCACGCGGGCGACGACGGCACGCCGGCGCCCGAACTCGGTCATGGCACGCAGGATCTGATCGCGCCCGACGGCGGGTATGTGCAGGCGATCGGGGTCGAGGCGCTGCTCGAGATCGCGCAGCGCCACGACATCGTGATCGAATCGCGCGTGAGCTACGGCGATTACGTGTTGCCCGGCGGCGTGCTGGCTCGCCTGCACGGTGCCGGGCTCGACCCGGATACGGCCGGTCATGCCGCCCGCGAATACGTGCTCGGGCGCAGCCGCATGACCGATCACGATCTGTTGTTCGCGGTGAACCAGATGGCCGAGATCGGGGTGCGGGCGCTTTCCCCGGCGCTCAACAATCCGTTCACGGCACTGGATTGCGTCAATCGCATCGGCCGGTCGCTGGCAGTATTGATCGCGCGGCCCATGCCCACCGAGGTGGTGACCGATCCGGACGGCGAGATGCGGCTGGTCATCCGTGTGCCGAATTTTCACGACCTGCTCGATGCGGCGTTCATGCCCATTCGCAACTATGGCCGGACCAGCGTCATCACCATGCGGGAAGTGCTCCGCGTGATCGAGAAGCTGGCGCCGTTGACCCGGCGCGACTTCGAGCGCCGCGCCTTGGCCCGCCATGCCGAAACCATACTCGAGGCCGCCGGCCACGGTTTGTCGGAAAGCACCGACATCGAACGTATCCGCGATTGCTTCTACGATACCCGGCGCGCGTTGGCCAAGGTCGGCAGTATCCTGCCCGAGGAGCCGAGTCCTTACTAGGGTCTGTTGCCGTTGCGTCCGCGTCCGCGCCAATCGCGAACCTAGTCGTGGGTCGAATCATTCGCGGCGCCATTGTTTATTGAACGGCGCGGGCCGCGTAATCAGCGCGATCTTGTGCCGGGATGCAGCGTCTGAATGCCGCGATCTCGGTCGTGCGCGATTGTTTGATGACCGACGGGACGGCATCATGGGCCGCTGGAGTCTGGGGTCCCGGCGCTCGCATGTTTCGCCATGACGGCCTCAGGCGTGATATCCACGGATAAATCGCCACAAGGTAGAACGCCCATGGACCCATACCGAGCGCTGTGTTCGCGAGCTGGCCGCATGCCGGCCTTTCTCGCTTGCGCCCTGATCTGTCTGTTCGCGCTCGCGCCGCTGTCTCAGGCCTATGCCGCCGCGCCGCAGAGCCAGAATGCCGCCAAGAGTGACGCGAATCAGTCGGTGTCGCTGGACCAGCTGGCCAATCTGCTGGAGAACGACAAGACGCGCAAGCAGCTGATCAAGGAGCTGAGACAGGCCGCCAAGGCCGAGTCGGGTGCCAAGGGCAGCGCGTCCGGGCCAGCCGCCACGGGTCGGAAACAGCCGGTATCGAAGCAGAGCGCCTCGTTTGCCCGTCGCTTCGCACAGATCACTTCGTCCTGGTCGGAGACCATCAGCGCCCATATCGTCGGCGCCTGGAACACGGTGGTGGCGCTGGCGCACAAGGGCAATGGCAAGCACAGTGCAGGCGTGTTCAATGCGGGCGTCTTCTTCGGCGCGCTGCTGATATTCGCCGAGGTAGTCGCGGCCACCATCGTGGCGTTTCTGTTGCTACGCCTGGTGGCCACGGTGCTGTTCTCCGGGATCAGTCGCTTTGCCACCGCCGGGGCCAAAGGTCGCGGGCTCTTGCGCCGGGCGGCGGGCGTCCTGGTCGGCATCGCCGTTGATACGGCTGTCGTGCTGGCCGCCGGCAGCGCCGGCTATTTCGTCGGCCTGTACGCCGTCGGTGACCATGGCAGCATGGGCACGCGGGAATCGTTGTTCATCAACGCCTTCGTGCTGGTGGAGTTGATCAAGGTCGCGATTCGGGCATTGTTCGCCGAACGCTACGATAGCCTGCGACTGATCAAGGTCGACGCCGACGTGGCCCGCTGGTGGAGCCTGCGGCTACGCTGGTTCGTCGGTGTGGTCGGTTACGGGCTGCTCGTGGCCGTGCCTGTTGTCAATGCCCAGCTGTCGCTGTTCATGGGGGCGGTGTTGACTTTTCTCATCATGGGGGCTGCCTATGTGTATGCGCTCAAGGTCATCTTCGCCAATCGCCGTCTGCTCACCGAACGCCTGATTCACAAGGCAGAGAGTGCCTCCATCGGTTTTTTCGCGGTGCTTTATCGACTGTTCGCCCGGCTTTGGGTCTTGCTCGCAGTCGTGTATTTTTCCGTGCTGTTTTTCGCCAGCCAGGCCGATCCGGCCGGCGCATTGCCGTTCATGCTTTCGGCCACCGCTCAGAGCCTGGTCGCCGCCGGGGTCGGCTTCGGCCTGTCGGGGCTGTTATCCCGCGCCATCGGCCATCGCATCACCTTTCCCGAGTCGCTGCATGACAAGTTGCCGTTGCTGGAGGCGCGGGTGAACTCCTACGTGCCGGCGGCGCTCAAGGCCGTGCGGGTGGTCATTCTCTTGATCTTCGCGGCGGTGGTCGCGAATGCCTGGCATGTGTTCGACCTCAATACCTGGCTGACCTCCACTGCCGGCCTGACGACGATTTCGGTGACATTCAAGGTGGCCGTGATACTGGTCGCTGCGGCCCTGTTCTGGCTCGTCGCCGCCAGCGTGATCGAGCATCGTCTGAGCCCGAACACCGGCGGCGGGGCGCCGAGCGCGCGCCAGCAAACCCTGCTGGTGCTGTTCCGCAATGCACTGGCGATACTGATCGCGACCTTTACCATCATGATCACGCTGTCGCAGATCGGTGTGAACATCGGGCCGTTGATCGCCGGTGCCGGCGTGTTCGGCCTGGCCATCGGCTTCGGTGCGCAGAAGCTGGTGCAGGACATCATCACCGGCGTATTCATCCAGTTGGAAAACGCCATGAACACGGGCGACGTAGTCAGCGTGGGCGGGGTCACCGGTACCGCCGAACGCCTGACCATCCGCTCGGTGTCGATTCGGGACATCGACGGCGCCTACCACATCGTGCCGTTCTCCTCGGCGAGCGTGGTGTCGAACTTCATGCGTGACTGGGCATACTTCCGCACCGAGTATGGCATCGCCTATCGCGAGGATATCGACAACGCGATCTACTACCTGCGCGAGGCGTTCGAGGATCTGAAGTCCGACCCGAACGTGGGGCCGAACATCCTCGAGGACATGACCGTGCCGGGGGTGACCGCGCTGGCCGACAGTGCCGTCAACATCCGGATCATGATCAAGACCAAGCCCGGCACGCAGTGGGGCGTGGGCCGCGCGTTCAACCGCCTGGTCAAGATCCACTTCGACCGGGCCGGCATCGAGATCCCGTTCCCGCATCAGACGCTCTGGTTCGGCGAGGATCGCCAGGGGCAGGCACCGGCGGCGAATATCCGGGTATTGGAAGCCGATGCCGATATCGATGCCGACGACCCGAACGACCGGCCCAAGCGGCGGCGGCGCGGCGACGACGCGGCCCCGGAGGAAACCGGCGACGCGCCGTCCTGATCCGGGCATAGTCGTTGTCGTGCTGCCAAACCCGCGGCCGGTTGCCGGTCGCGGGTTTTTCGCGTCCGGCGGTCGCGAAGCCGCGCGCGGGCGGCGACTGGTCAAGGACTGCTCAGTCCGCTGCAATGCGCGTGGAGACGGCGATTGCGGCGTTTACCACAGAGTTATACACAGGCTTGTCCAGCGCGTCTGTGAAAAAGCGCGCCGGCTCAGCGCCTTGCGCCGGGGCATGCACGTTCCTGCGACAAGCCGTTCCGATCGCGGTCGCCGGCCGCGGTGTGGGGCACCGCCAGCGCTCGCGCCCGGGGCGATGGCGATCTGGTCAGGATTTGATCAAACCGTTCGCAGCCCCCGTATCGCAGGCGTTCCCGGCGTTTGTCACCGAGCTGTCCACAGGCTTGTTCAGGCCCCGTGTGCAAAACCCCGGGGGGCAGCCCGGGCGGGGTGCGATGTCTCATTTTGCCGTGCGTCGATTGCTGCCTGCGCGCTGGTCATAAAATGTTCATTCCGCTCCGGGCTTCGTTGCACGGTGGCTGGGATGCTTCTCCCCGATGTTATCCACAGGCTTATCCCCGGGCGATGTTGAAAACCCGGGCGCGGGCAGATTGCAGCGCAAGAGAACGGTCATGGGCGCATGTTAATATTGTCGGTTTTCCACGGTCATAGGCACGGTAGGTAGGCATGACAGCAGCGGGCGAGCGGAAACTTCTCTGGATCGACGGCGCATACGTCGAAGCCGAATCGGGCGAATTCTTCGAAACGGTGAATCCCGCGACCGGCGAGTCGCTGGCGCAGGTGGCGAAGGCTGGCGCGGCGGATATCGATGCCGCCGTGGCCGCGGCACGCGCCGCCCTCGGCCCCTGGAAGGCCATGAGTGGTGTCGAGCGGGGGCGGATTCTGCATCGGTTGTCGGTCCTGCTGCGCGAGCACCGCGACGAACTGGCGCGGCTGGAGATGCTGGACGGCGGCAAGCCGATCGCCGAGACGCCGGAAGCCGACGTCGATTCGGGCGCCGATTGCCTCGAATACTTCGCCGGCCAGGCCAGCTCGATTCAGGGCGAATATCAGGAAGTCGACGGCGGCTTCTTCTATACCCGGCCCGAGCCGCTCGGCGTGGTTGGCGCGATCGGCGCCTGGAATTATCCGTTGCAGATTGCCTGCTGGAAGTCGGCGCCGGCGCTGGCGGCCGGCAACACGCTGGTGTTCAAGCCGTCCGAACTGACGCCGCTTTCGGCGCTGCGTCTGGCCGAGCTGGCCAAGGAAGCGGGGCTGCCGGACGGCGTGCTGAACATCGTGCAGGGCTTCGGTGATGCCGGCCAGGCGATGTCCAACCACCGCGGCATCGACAAGATCTCGCTCACCGGCGGTGCGGACACGGGCAAGAAGGTGATGGCGGATGCCGCCGGTACGCTCAAGACCGTGTCGCTGGAACTCGGCGGCAAGTCGCCGCTGGTGATCTTCGACGACGCCGATCTCGACAATGCCGTGTCCGGGGCGCTGCTGGCCAACTTCTTCACCCAGGGCGAGATCTGCACCAACGGCACACGCGTATTCGTGCACGAATCGGTGCGCGAGGCGTTCCTTGACAAGCTCGTCGCCCGGGTGAAAAAACTCAGGATCGGCAATCCGGCCGATGCCGAGACCGACGTCGGCCCGATGATCAGCCCCGAACACGGCCGGATCGTGCTCGACTATATCGAGGCCGGCAAGGCCGGCGGCGCGAAGCTGGTGATCGGCGGCGAACAGGTCGCGGTGGACGGCTGCGAATACGGCGTGTTCATCCAGCCGACCGTGTTCGACGCCTGCAGCGATGACATGAAGATCGTCACCGAAGAAATCTTCGGTCCGGTGATGTCCGTGCTGTCGTTCACCGACGAGGCCGAGGTGATCGAGCGCGCCAACCACACCGAGTTCGGTCTGGCGGCCGGATTGTTCACGCGTGATCTCGAGCGCGCCCACCGGGTGATCGGCGAGCTGGAAGCCGGTATCTGCTGGATCAACCACTACAACATCACGCCGATCGAGATGCCGTTCGGCGGCATCAAGGGCTCGGGCATCGGCAAGGAAAACAGCCGGCGTGCGCTTGAGCACTACACACGGATCAAGAGTGTGTTCGTTGCCCGCGGTGCGGTGGAAGCGCCCTACTAACGCGTACGGTTGCGCCGGGGCGTGGTTCGGCCATGGCCCCGCGATCGCGCGGGGTCGTCGATGGCGACGCGCCCCGGCGAGGGCTGCGACGATTACGTCGCGATCTGACGCGAATCATCGATACGCCCGGTTCAAACGAGGTTTCTAGCGCATGAGCAACCCGAAGAAGAAATACGACTACGTGATCATCGGTGCCGGCTCGGCCGGTGCCGTGATGGCCAACCGGCTTTCTGAAGACAAGGATGTCTCGGTGCTGTTGGTCGAGGCCGGCCCGATGGATCGCTCCATCTACATCCACATGCCGTCGGCGTTCGCCTATCCCATGAACGGCGATACCTACAGCTGGAATTATCACACCGAAGCCGATCCCCACATGGACAACCGCGTCATGCATTGCCCGCGCGGGCGGGTGCTGGGCGGGTCGTCCTCGATCAACGGCATGGCGTATGTGCGCGGCAACGCGCTCGACTTCGAGGGCTGGGCCAACGACTTTGGCCTGGAGGACTGGCGCTACAAGGATGTGCTCGGCTATTTCCGCAAGGCCGAGGATTTCGATCAGGGCGAAAACGACTATCACGGCGCCGGCGGCCCGCTGCACGTCACCACCGGCCCGGGCCGCAACCCGCTGTACCACGCCTTCATCGAGTCGGGCATGGCGGCGGGTTATCCCTACACCCAAGACATGAACGGCTTCCAGCAGGAAGGCGTGGGCCCGATGTTCATGACCACCAAGGACGGCGTGCGCTGGTCCACCGCCAACGCCTATCTGCGCGGCGGGGTGATGCGGCGTTCGAACCTGACGGTGATGACGCGTACGTATACGCGCAAGATCCTGATGGACGGCAAGAAGGCGGTCGGCATCGAGGTCGATCATCTCGGCACGCGCTCCAGGGTCGAGGCCGAGCGCGAAGTGCTGCTGTGTGCGGGCGCGATCAATTCGCCGCAGATCCTCATGCTCTCGGGCATCGGCCCGGTGGATCAGTTGCGGGCGCACGGCATCACGCCGGTGCACGAGAATCCGAACGTGGGCCAGAATCTGCAGGATCATCTGGAAGTCTACGTTCAGTACGAGTGCAAGGAACCGATCACGCTGTATTCGGCGCAGAGCGCGACGGCCATGGGCAGGATCGGTGCCCAGTGGCTGCTCACGCGCAAGGGCCTGGGCGCGACCAACCATTTCGAATCCGGCGGCTTCATCCGCAGCGAGCCGGGCGTCGAATATCCGAACATCCAGTATCACTTCCTGCCGATGGCCGTGTCCTACGACGGCAGTGCCAAGGCGACCAGCCATGGTTTCCAGGCCCACGTCGGGCCGATGCGGCCGGAGTCGCGCGGCGAGGTCACGCTGGCCTCGTCGTTCTACAAGGCCGCGCCGAAGATCGTGTTCAACTACATGGCCACCGAGCGCGATCGGCGCGAAATGCGCGATTCGATCCGCCTGACCCGCGAGATCATCGAGCAGAAGCCGTTCGACCGTTATCGCGGCAAGGAGCTCGGCCCGGGCCCCGAGGTGCAGTCCGACGACGAGATCGATGCCTGGGTGCGCCGGATGGGCGAGTCCGCCTACCACCCGTCGGGGACCTGTGCCATGGGCCATCACGACGAAGCTGTGGTCGACGGTGAGGGCCGGGTGCATGGCGTTGAATCGCTGCGTGTGGTCGATGCCTCGATCATGCCGCGCATCACCACCGGCAATCTCAATGCGCCGACCATCATGATCGCCGAGAAGATCGCCGACGCGGTGCGCGGCCGCACGCCGATCGTCGAGGACAAGGCCTGGTATCGGCCCGAGAACTGGCAGCACAGTCAACGCTGAGCCGCGGCCCGGCTCAGCCGCCGGTGGGCCAGATCATCGGCACGAGCACCACGGTGAGCGCGCCGATGATCGCGGTCAGCGGCAGGCCGAGACGGACGAAGTCGATGAAGCGGTAGCCGCCCGGACCGTATACCATCAGGTTGGTCTGGTAGCCGATTGGCGTGAGGAAACTCGCCGAGGCGCCGATCACCACCGTGATCACATACGGCATGACGTTCTCGCCCGCGCCGTGGGCGAGCGATACGGCCACCGGAAACACGATCACGGCGGCGGCGTTGTTGGTAATCACGGCGCTGATGACCACCGTGGTGATGAACAGGGCGGCCAGCGTTTCGTGGGTGCCTTGGCCGGCCAGGTGGGTCAGGGCCTGCGCGAGGTCGGCGGCGAGCCCGGTGTTCTGCACTGCCTCGCCCATGCCGATGGCCGCGGCGATCGCCACCAGCAGCGGCCAGTCGATCGCACGCCGCGCGGCTTCCGCCGTGCTGCAACGCGAGGCCAGCACCGCGCCGGCGCCGAGTAACGAGGCCTCCAGAATATCGATCAGCCCGAACGCCACGCTGAGCACAATGGCCGCGAGCACGGCGATCGCGGTATAGGCCTTGTGGTGCTGGGGCGGTTGCGAGTTCTCGATCTGGCTGACCAGGAAGAAATCGCGCGAATGGCGTTGCTGGGCCACGAAGGCGGGCCGGGCTTCGAGCAATAACGTATCGCCGGGGCGGAGCACGATGTCGCCGATCTTGGCCCGGACCCGCTCGCCGTCGCGGGCCACGGCCAGCACCACCGCGTTATAGCGCGTACGGAAACCGCCGGCGCGGATGCTCGAGCCGATGAGCGGGCAGCTCGGCGATACCACGGCTTCGATCAGCACGCGGGCGCGGCGCGGGCTGTCCAGCTTGAAGATCTGCTCGGTGGCCGGCATCAGCCCGCGGATGCGCTGCAGTTCGACCACCGAATCCACGATGCCGACGAACACCAGCCGGTCGTGCGCCGCCAGCGGCTGGCGCGGCGAGACCGCCGGCAGCAGCGCGCCGTCGCGCTCGATCTCGGCCAGGAACATGCCGGGCAGGTGGCGCAGACCGGCCTGTTCGATGGTCTGGCCCGGCAACGGACCGTCGGCGGCCACGATCATCTCCACGCTGTATTCGCGCGGATTGTCGAGCTGGGCGGCCGGTGTGCGGCGGTCGGGGATCAGCCAGCGACTGGCGCCGATGATCAGCGCCAGACCGGCGAGCGCGATCGGCAGGCCGATCCAGGCCAGTTCGAACATGCCCAGGCCGTGGCCGGTCTGGCGGATCAGTAGTGCATTCACCACCAGGTTGGTACTGGTGCCGATCAGCGTGCAGGTGCCGCCGAGAATCGCCGCAAAGCTCAGCGGCATGAGCAGTTGCGATACCGGCAACTGGTACTTGCGGGCCCAGTCGCCGATCACCGGAATCAGCGCGGCCACCACCGGGGTGTTGTTGAGAAATGCGCTCATCAGCGTGGTCGGCAGCATGACCTGGGCCTGGGCATGGCGGATCGAACGCGGGCGGCCGAGCAGGCGGCCGATGAGTAATTCGGTGGCCCCGGTATCGCGCAGCCCGGCCACCACGATGTACAACGCGGCAATGGTCACGACCCCGGGGTTGGAAAAACCCGACAAGGCGTGGGCCGGGGAGACGATGCCGAACACCAGCAGCACCACCAGGCCGGCCATGAGCACCAGATCGGCGCCGAGCGAACTGAGGGCGAGCGTGACCAGAACGGCGGTCAGCACCACGAGCGTGATCAGGGCATGGATCGACATCGAAACGGAGGCTGGCGGGCGACGTACGGCATTGTACGGTCCGGCCATAGTCGGCGGCGCCGGCTGTCGCAACGATGAACCGGGGCGTTGATTGTTGTGCTGGGCCGGGTGGCCAAGCCGGGCAGAGAGGTTATCCTAGGCACCCCATTCATTGCCGCCCGCATCCGACGCCATGACCGATCGCGAAAAACGCCCGCTCTACATCCCCTACGCCGGCCCGACGCTGCTCGAAATGCCGCTTCTGAACAAGGGCAGCGCCTTCTCGGCCGATGAGCGGGTCGACTTCAACCTGATCGGTCTGCTGCCGCAGAACGTCGAATCCATCGAGGAACAGGTCGAGCGCGCCTACAAGCAGTACAAGGCCTGCGACACGGCGCTGGACAAGCATATCTACCTGCGCGGCATTCAGGATGACAACGAGACCATGTTCTTCCGTCTGCTGGAGGAGCATCTCGAGGAGATGATGCCGATCATCTACACGCCGACCGTCGGCGAGGCCTGCGAGCAGTTCTCCGAGATCTATCGCAATCACCGCGGGCTGTTCATTTCCTACCCCGATCGCCATCGCATGGACGACATGCTGCGCAGTGCCACCAAGGACAACGTGCGCGTGATCGTGGTCACGGATGGCGAGCGCATTCTGGGTCTGGGCGATCAGGGCATCGGCGGCATGGGGATTCCGATCGGCAAGCTGTCGCTGTACACCGCCTGTGGGGGTGTGTCGCCGGCCTATACGCTGCCGGTGGTGCTGGATGTGGGCACCAACAACCAGCAGTTGCTGGACGATCCGATGTACATGGGCTGGCGCCACGAACGGATTTCCGGCGAGGCCTACGCCGAGTTCGTGGATCTGTTCGTTCAGGCGGTCAAGCGGCGCTGGCCGAAAATCCTGCTGCAGTTCGAGGATTTCGCCCAGACCAACGCGAACCCGCTGCTCAAGCGCTATCGCGATGAAATCTGCTGCTTCAACGACGATATCCAGGGCACCGCGGCGATCTGCGTCGGCTCGCTGCTGGCCGCCTGCAAGGCGAAAAAGGAAAAGGTCTCCGACCAGCGCATCGTGTTCGTCGGCGCCGGTTCGGCCGGCTGCGGCATCGCCGAGCAGATCATCGTGGCCATGGTCGACGAGGGGCTGTCGGACGCCGAGGCGCGCCAGCGTATTTTCATGATCGACAAGTTGGGCCTGCTGACCGACGACATGGACAGTCTCTACGACTTCCAGCGGAAACTGGCCCAGAACAAGGCCGATCTGTCGGACTGGTCGGGCGATCTCGGCGACGAGGCCTTGATGACGACGGTGGAGAACGCCGAGCCGACCGTGCTTATCGGCGTGTCCGGTCAGCGCGGCCTGTTCTCCGAGAAGGTCATCAAGCAGATGCACAGCCAGTGCAAGCATCCGTTCGTGATGCCGCTGTCGAACCCGACCTCGCGCGTGGAAGCCACCCCGGAAGAAATCCTGACCTGGACCGACGGCGATGCGCTGGTCGCCACCGGCAGCCCCTTCGACGACGTCGAGATCAACGGCCGCACGATTCCCATCGCCCAGTGCAACAACGCCTATATCTTCCCCGGCGTGGGGCTCGGCGTGATCGCGGCCAATGCCTGGAAGGTGACCGACGAAATGCTGATGGCCGCCTCGCGCGCGCTGGCCGAGAACTCGCCGCTGGCCCACTCGGACACCGGGGCCCTGTTGCCGGCGCTGTCCGATGTGCGTGATCTGTCCAAGGCGCTCGCATTTGCCGTCGCCAAGCAGGCACAGAAGGATGGCGTGGCCCTGTCGTCTTCCGACGAGGCGATCCGGGCGTCGGTGGAGCGCAACTTCTGGTTCCCGCGCTATCGGCGTTATCGGCGGGCGGCGTTCTAGCGCGTGGTGCAACAGGTCATGGGGACTTTGCCTTTCTCTGAAAGCATTTATCCGCAGATCAACGCAGATTTACGCAGATATTAAAGAACGTTTTTCGTTCTTGCGCGGCTCACGTTCATTATTAACCCGGCACAAAAATAGATGATTTTTCGGGTTAATAGCGCGAGCATGCTCGCCGCGGCCATTGGCCGCGAAGCCTTCAAAAATAAAAGACGGACAGGCGCCGGCTTTTATTTTTGAAGGCGTTGAAAACAGCGGATGAAGTCAGCTGTTTTGATGCCGGATTAATAGCGTAGACGTTGGGCGCATCGTGATTCGCGAAACATGCATCGGGCGCCCGCCGAGGCCCGATCAGCGGTCGTGGCGCTTGCGGCGGATATAGAGCTGCTTGCGCACGCGAGCGATCACCGCGCCGTCGGCGGTGGTGATGTCATTTTCTTACCAGCGCAGGAACTTTTCACCGTCTTCGGTGGCGACGATGGCTTCGGCGCGCAGGGCGTCGTCGAACACGAATGTCGCCTGTACCGTTTCCCGCCCGGGGGCGGCGAAAGGCGGCCAGACGTTCATGAGATGTTTGAGTACGCGGGCGGCATACCGGCTCTTGCACGGGCGATGGCGCGGTCTCAGCATGAATCGCGATATTCGACAAGACTTCTTTTCGTTTTTGTCGGTTTTTCGTCAGCGCCTTACGATGCGGTAGACGGCGTCGCGCGCGTCGGTCAGGCCACGGCCGCGCAGGTGATCGTTCTCGGGCAGGCCGCGCCGTTCGGCCAGCAGGTCGACATGGGCATAGCGGCCGTAGAGTTCGCCGACGTCCTCGTCGTCCACGTTGAAGGGCGGCCCGTCCATGATCGCCGGGTCGTAGCCGAAGGTGATCAGCAGGCCGGTGGCGCCACGACGCAGCCCCGACATCAGATGATCGACGTAGGCGCGGCGCATGCCCTCCGGCAGGGCAATCAGGGCGGCGCGATCGTAGAAGCCCTCGAAACGCGCCAGGTCCGCGCGCGGCAGGTCGAAGAAATCACCCACGCGAATCTCGATGCGATCGCCGATGAAGCAGTCGAAGACGCCGCTGCGTTCGCGCCGCCAACCCAGGCCTGCTTCCTCGAAGAACTCGCGGGCGGCGATGGCGCTGAACTCGATGCCGGTGACCCGATGCCCCTGTTCGGCGAGCCAGAGCATGTCCTGGGACTTGCCGCACAAGGGCACGAGTACGCGGCTGGTTTCCACCAGCGACAATTGCGGCCAGTGTTCGCGCAGCAAGGGATGGCCGTCCGGCTGATGGAATCCGATCTGTTTTTTTTCCCAGCGTTCCAGCCAGAAGTCCTGCTTCATCGGTTCGGCCCGTCGAGTTCGCGGTAGTGGCGGAATATGCCGTCCGGGTTGAAGTCGATGCAACGCTCACTATCGAGATAAGCGGCGATGCCCCGTCGCCGGGCGACCCGGCGCGTGAGTTCGTCGAGTGCCGGTGTTTCGTTCGCCGACAGGGCGTTCGGAAAGGCATGGCGTAAGCCACGCATGACCTGGAACAGCGACAGATCGAGCGTGGTGCAGCGCCGGCCGATGGCCCATTCGTCGCTGTCCGGGTTGTCGGTCAGCATGCGCTCGAAATAATCGAGAAACTTCGGCAGCCGGTCGCTGATGAACACGGCACTGCGTCGGGCCGCGGCCTCTTTCTGCTCATCGTAGTACAGACTCGGGCCAAGCGGATGATGGGTATCGTGAATCTCGCCGACGAAGTCGGTCAGCGTGAGCTGCATCTGATGCATGCGCCGGAAATCGCGCTCGTCGCCGGGCGCGAGTTCGAGCGGGCGGCTGATCCAGGCCAGGATATGCGCCACATGCGAGACCGATTCGTATTCGTCGGCCAGAATCGGCGGCGCGAAATGCGCGCCGTTGTGGATCATCTGTGCGACGGCCGTCGCCCCCTGGTCGCGGCCCACATCGACGTATTCGGCGCCCGCATCCTCGAGCGCCAGACGCACGAATTCGCCACGACCGGGAATGCTCGGCCAGTAATAGAGCCTGTAGCTCATGGTTGGTACCGCTGCGAGTTATCCTGCTATCGCAGCAAAGGGATCGGCCCGCGTCAATGCGCGATGATGCGGTGGGGCGATTCAGAACAGCGCCGTCTGGCGCACGGCTTCATGATCCGCGACGAATCCGGACAGGCCCACGCCCACCAGCCGATAGCGTTCGCTCGGGCCACGCTCGACCCGGTCGCGCAGGGCGCAGGCGATGGCCGTGAGTTCGGCGGCGCTGCGGGGCGGGGCGACCGGCGTGTAGCTGCGCGTCAGGATCTGGAAGTCCGAAGTCTTGAGTTTGAGTACGACGGTGCAGGCCACGCGCTCGGCCTTGCGTTGATAACTGGCCCAGGTCTTGTCGGCCATGCGCTGGATATGCGGCGCCAGTTCCGATAGCAGAAGATCCTCGCGCAGCGTGTCCTCGGCCGAAATCTGCACCGCCTCGCGATGGGCTTTCACCGGGCGCTCGTCGATGCCCTCGGCCAGCTCGGACAAGCGCTGGCCCCAACGCCCGAAGCGCTCGACGAGCACCGCCGCACCCGCCGCCCGCAGATCGCCCGCGGTCGCGATATTCATTTCGGCAAGCTTGGCGCGCATCACGCGGCCCACGCCCGGAATCTTGCCGACCGCCAGATCGACCAGAAAGCGTTCGATCTGATGCGGTTTGATCACGAACTGGCCATCGGGCTTGCGCCAGTCGGAGGCGATCTTGGCCAGGAACTTGTTCGGCGCGATGCCGGCCGAAGCCGTCAGCCCGGTTTCCTCGCGGATCGCCGCCCGGATCGCGCGCGCCGTATCGGTGGCCGAGGGCGAGGGGATCAGCGGCTCGCTGACATCGAGATAGGCCTCGTCCAGCGACAGCGGTTCGACATGCGGCGTATAGCGAAAGAAGATCTCGCGGATCTGGGCCGAAACGGCCTTGTAGCGCGCGAAATCCGGCGGCACGAACACCGCTTCGGGGCATAGTTTGGCCGCGCGCAACGCCGGCATCGCCGAATGAATGCCGAACGGTCGGGCCTCGTAGCTCGCGGCGGTGACGACCGAACGCGGGCTGCGCTGGGCGACCACCACCGGTTTGCCGCGCAGCTCGGGGTGGTCGCGCTGTTCGACCGACGCATAGAACGCGTCCATGTCGACGTGCACGATCTTGCGTACGGTATTTGAACCTGGGGTACTCATGCCGGCATATATGCCGCCACGAACGGCTCGGTGCAACCGGCGCCGGCGATTTTCCGGAGCGCGGCCCGCGTGGTGCTATGCCGTGGCGACCACCTGGTTGCGATTATTGAGCTTGCCGCGATACAGCCGGGCATCCGCGCGTTCGAGCAGCGTATCCAGGCTTTCATCACGATCGCGCGCGGCCACGCCGAGGGTTGCCGTGACTTCGATCGGTGCCATGTCGAATGCGCCGTGGGATGACTCGATCGCACAACGGATGCGCTCGGCGATGTCTCGGGCTTGTTCGAGCCCGCGATCGGGCAGCAGGACCACGAACTCCTCACCGCCGAGGCGGCCGATGGTGTCCTGGGCCTCGGTTTGCGCATCGATGCAGCGTGCGACGCGGCGCAGTACATCGTCGCCCGCCTGATGGCCGTGGCTATCGTTGATGCGCTTGAAATGATCCAGATCGAGCAGGATCAAGGCGAGTGGCGCGGACTCGCCGTCCGCCGTCCGCGTGTGGTGGTCGAAGCGCATGTTGACGCCGGTGCGATTGAACACGCCCGTCAGGGAATCCCGAAGCGCTGAAGTGCGCAGCCGCTCTTCGGCGTCCGAGCGGACGACTTCATATACATGGGCCAGGCCGGCGACGGATACGAAGCAGACCACGAGGTTGATTGCCGCCGTATCCCAGTCGATGGCGGTGGCTTCGAGCTTGAACAGCGAAGCGACCACGGCGAGCGTGAAAAAGCCCAGGGTGACAGCGAACCCCTGCCGCTGGCCGAGCAGGATGTACGACACCATCGGCACCACGAGCATCCAGACGTAGATCGAATCGTCGAGCGGTACGGTGATATAGCCGTACAGGATCACCGCGCTGAGCGGAATGACATAGGCCAGTGCGTAGTGGCCGGGGTCACTCCGGTTGCGGTTTGCCTTGAGCAATATCAGGGCATAGATCGCCAGACCGAGCTCGATCACGGCCAGCGCCCAGTGGTGATGGGCGAGGTTCAATGCCGTGAATAAAAGTGAGCCCGCGGTCGTGATCCACAGCAGGAGGCGGAGCACGGCCGCGCGATGCGCGGAATGGCCGGGGACGCCGATGGTTTCGTCGAGCGAGCGGCCGATCGGCACCCCGGAGACGGTATGGTTTCGGTTCGGGGTGTTGCGCACTATCGATCCAGTCCGACCCCGCCTTCCCGGTCCCTCGCGATTCCGGTCGTCGTGAATCGCTGCCGCGCGGGATGCCTGCGAGTTTACCGGAACGCGCGTGTCCGGTGCCGGCAAGCCCCATGCGTGGAAGCGGCCGGCGGCTGCCCGGGCAAGGGCGCTGACGGGCATTCCGGAGACGGGGATGTCGGGCAATCGCCCGGCATGCCGATCATGATCGCCGCTCCGGCCAACCGTCGCCCCGGGCATGGCATCAATGCATCATGCAATGCCTGGCATCGCCTGCTGCGGGAAAGTGCGTCGGCCGGATGCACCTCGCATCAACGAAACCGATTGTCGGGCCGGGGTCAGCGCAGAGTACCCACCAGGTCGAGCGGCCGATCGAGCGCGGCCAGCAGGGCCCGATCGCGGGTGTAGATATCGGGCTTGAAGGCGAGCTGGCCGTTTTCGCCGACGTCGACCGTCCAGTAGTGAACGATCACCGGTACCGGCCGGGGCAAGGTGACGCGGGTGGTCTTGCCCGAGCCCACGACGCGCTCGATGTCGTCGGCGCGCCAGCGCTGGTCGTCGGCGAGCAAAAGCCGGGCGAACTCGAGCGCATTCTGCACTCGTATGCAGCCGTGACTGAAAGCACGGCGGGTGCGGCCGAACAGGGCCTGGGCCGGCGTGTCGTGCAGATAGACGGCATACGGGTTGGCGAAGCGAAACACCACGCGGCCGAGCGCGTCGTCCGGCCCGGCAGCCTGTCGCAGAACGATCGACGGCGGATGCCACCAGTCGATCGCCGCCGGGTCCAGCGGCGTGCCGGACGGCGACAGAACGCGCAGATGTTCGCGTGCGAGATAGCCCGGGTCGTGCCGAATCCGCGGCAGCATTTCGCGTCGGGTGATCGATGCCGGCACGGTCCAGGTCGGGTTGAACGTCAGCCGGGTGATTTGCGAACGCAGCGACGGGGTGCGGCGATAGGGCCGGCCCACGACAATGCGGGTACGCCAGATCCGGCCATCGGGACGATAGTAACTGAGCTGATAACCCGCGATATCGACCAGCACGAAAGACCTGGGCAGGTCATGCAGCAGCAGCCGCGCGCGTTCGAGATTGACGCGAATCTGGTCGATGCGTGCATCGACCCCGACATTCAATGCCGAACGTGTCTGCGCGCCGACAACCGCATCGGCCGTCAGATAATGGTTGGCCTGAAACCGGCGCACCGCCCCGGCCAGGATCGCGTCGTAACGATCGGGCCGGGCCGATGCGGCCACCGGTTCGCCAATGGCCGCCAGCCGACGACGGAGCGCCGCCACGGCAGGATCGACATCACCCGGATGCAGGACAGTCGAGTCCGCCGGCAGTTGTGGCCAGCCGCCACGGCTTTTGATATCACGATAACGTGCCAGTGCCGCCCGCAGCCGCTGGTAAGTGGCATGGGCCGGGCGCGCGCGGGCAAACGTCTGTTCGAAGTCCAGCGCGTCCACGGCCTGCGACAATAACCTCATGTCGGGACGGTAGCGTTCGACCGGCAGACCCCAGCTGGGGCCGAGCAGTGCCGGCTCGACCTTGCCACGGTTCAGGTCGTCGAGCACGCTCAGATACAGTCGGGTCGCGTTCAGATCGAAGCGTGCGCGGGTTACGGCTGTCGCGCGGTTCGATGCATCGGCCCGACGATAAGCGGCGACGAGTCGATCGGCGCCGTAATCGCGCGGCGCCAGACCGTCGTCGACCAATGTATACAGTGCCGCCACGAAGGCGGGCACCGTTGCCGGCCCGTCCCAGGCCGGGCGAAAATCGCGCGCGGCATAAAAATTCCGGACCTGTGCCATGCCGGCATCGGCGGGCGAGCGCTCGGCCGTCACATGGGGCAGCATGGCCTGCAGTTGCGCGGCGATCGCCGGCTCAGTCACGGCCTGCGCCCAGGCCGTGCCCTGCGGCGCCCACAGCAGCAGGGCAAGGCCGAAAGCCGTCAGATCGCGCCGGATCGCCACGCGAAATTGCCTCAAATGCTTGTCGCCGATCATCATTTCGCCATAATGGCCGCTTGTGCCGCGGCACGGATTGATCGGGATCAAGGTCTCTGCCGCGTGTGCCAACACGGGATCCAATGCCGATGCTGATCAAGCTGCTGTCGCGTCTTGCCTGGTTTTTTACTCCAAATGCGGCCGGCCGGTGGCGACCGGCCCTGATGCTCGGCCGGGTGCTGATCGGCTGGGCAGCCTGCGCCGGCCTGGCCCACGCCGGCAGTCTGACCGCCATGCTCGAACGTCTGGCCCCGGGCGCCAATCCGCGTGTGCTGGCGTTGGCGGCCTCGGCCATGACCTGTGCCGAGCACCACGGCCAGCCTGACGCGGATCGGTTGGCCGTGATCGATTATTCGCTGCCGTCAACCCGGCGCCGCCTGTGGGTGTTCGATCTATCGCAGCCGCAGCTGCTGTTCAAGGAATGGGTCGCGCATGGCCGGGCCACCGGCGCCAACGAGGCCGAGCATTTCTCCAACGTCCCGGACAGCCACGAGTCCAGCCTGGGTCTGTTCCGCACGCTGCACAGTTACCAGGGGCACGATGGCTACGCACTGCGCCTGAAAGGTCTGGAACCCGGCATCAACAATAACGCCTACAGCCGCGCGATCGTCATCCACGGCGCGCCATACGCCACGCCTGCCTTCATCCATCGCGTCGGACGGCTGGGGCGCAGCCTGGGCTGTCCGGCCGTTCGGCCGGCCGTGGTCAAGCCGCTGATCAACAGTCTCAAGAATGGGCAGTATGTGTTTGCGTATTTCCCCAAGCCGTCGTGGATCAAGCATTCGCGATATCTGCACTGCGATGGCGCCCCGGCACCCACACTGGTTGCCAGTACGCCCTGAGTCTGGAAGCCGGCGTCGGCGGCTTCCGGGGCGGCGACCGGGCAGACGTGCTTCGAATGCGGGAATTCGAGCCGGTGACGTTCAGCGTGCGTAAGCTATCCTGCGTACGCTGGTCGTGAATCGAGTCCATGTTCCACGAACTTTGGCCCGCTTGCGTGACATGACAGACCAAGCCATTGAATACCGCCTGCGACAGCAATCCCTGATCTCCGAGTTCGGCCTGTATGCGTTGAAGAACCGCGACTTCGCGGCCCTGGCGAATG
Source organism: Salinisphaera sp. RV14 (assembly GCF_052044135.1). Classification (NCBI taxonomy): domain Bacteria; kingdom Pseudomonadati; phylum Pseudomonadota; class Gammaproteobacteria; order Salinisphaerales; family Salinisphaeraceae; genus Salinisphaera; species Salinisphaera sp. RV14. The sequence goes on along the minus strand of NZ_JBQDYF010000013.1, from coordinate 40,942 downwards.
AGGCCTCGCGTCTGGCCGCGGAAGGCGTGCATTCGCGCCTGGCGAAGGTTCTGCTCTACCAGCCGGCCGAGAACCATTTTCTCGTATATGCCGGCGTGGGCTGGCATGAAGGGGTGGTCGGCCATGCCACGATCGGCGGCGGGCTCGACTCGCCCGCGGGGTACGCCCTGCATACGGGCCGGCCGGTCATCGCCAACCACCTGTTGGGCGAGCAACGCTTTCGTACGCCCCGGGTGCTGGCGGATCACGGGGTCGACAAGGCGATCAACGTCATCATCCAGGGTAATGGCGAGCCGTTCGGCGTGCTTGAGGCCGACACGTCGGTGCGCAACCGTGTGTTCGATGAGGACGACGCGGCGTTCCTGCAATCGCTTGCCAACGTTCTGGCTTCCGCCCACGAGCGCGCACAGACCGAGCAGGCGCTCGAGCGCGCCGTGCACGACAAGGATGTGTTGCTGCGCGAAAAGGAAACGTTGCTCGACGAGCTCAATCATCGGGTCAAGAACAACCTGCAGGTCGTGAGCAACCTGTTGTCGATCGAAACCGCCCGCCTCGAAGACTCGCTCGCCCAGCAACGTTTTCGCGCGGTGCGTAACCGTGTGACGACGCTCGGTCGCCTGCATCAGCATCTGTACCAGTCCGGCCAGGCGCGTGACGTCGAGTTTGGCAAGTACCTCCGGGAACTGTGCGACAACCTCAACCAGTTCTATAAGAACGAGCATTCGGATGTCTGCATCGAGGCCGATATCGAATCCGCCCATGCCCATCTCGACCGGGCTATCCCGCTCGCCCTGATCGTCAATGAACTGATCGCCAACAGTGCCAAGCATGCCTTTCCGCAAGGGCAGTCGGGCACCGTGCAGGTCAGGCTCCGGCGCGAAGGGGGCTATCTCACCATCACCGTGGCCGACAACGGCCGGGGTATGCCGCCTACGGTGACGGCGCAGGGCAACGGGCATGAATTGATCGCCCTGCTCGGCGAGCGCATCGACGCCGAATTACAGACCTACACCGACGATGGCATGATCGTCACGGTCCGCGTTCCCGAACAGGCATTGCGAGCCGTGGACGAAGGCGGCCGCTGATACGCGAACGCCTTGTCCGGTGTCCGGATGGCCGGGGGGGGGGGCGCCGCGGATCATATCCGTATGCGGGGTTGCCTTGAGTACGGCACAAGCCGGCATGAGCGGGTTTTCCATGCCGGGGCGGTACCGTATGAAACGGCAACAGGCCCCTGATATGGATTGCGATGCAATCCATATGGTCTAGATACGCGGTCCGCCGCGCCGGTTCTTGATGCGCCGTAGCAGCAGCGTGCAGTCGATCGACTGCACCCCCTCACGGGCGAAGAAGTGTTCGCGTACGAAGGCGTCGAGATCCGCTTCGGTGTGGGTGAGCGTGTGAATGTGCAGGCTGCGCATGTCGCTCATCAAGTACAGACTGACCACCTCCGAAAGCGGCGCCAACTCGGCGCATAACGTCTCGACCAGCGTGGGCGCCACTTTCGCGTCCAGGAACGCCGAGATTCCCACCCCGACCTTTTCCGGATTCACCACTGCTGTGAACTGCTCGATCACGCCGCGTGCCTGAAGGCTGGCGGTACGGTCGCGCGCGTGCGCACGCGAGATCGCCAGCCGTCGGCCGATCTCGGCAAAGGAAAGACGGCCGTCCTCGATCAACAGGCCGAGAATGCGCCGGTCCAGATCGTCCATGGGTCACCTCGAAGTCGCACTGAAAGGGGGCGGGCGCTTTTTCGATGCGTTTTTGACAAACGATGAAGCACACGTCCCATCGTCATGCAGTTTCCCTGCCATCCGGTGATCGGTACCGCACAAACGCGAGCGGTGGCCGTCAATCGGCTCCGATTGTCATTTCGCCTTCCGGCGGCACGGCACCAACCGGGTGCATCCCGGTGCGCGGCATTTGTCCGCATCCGAACCGAAAGTTCTTTTTTTAATCATAAAAAACAGACAGTTATCTTTTTTTCTCGGCATGGCACGTACCTTGCTCCTGGCGCCTGGTGGATAGCGATTCCTTTTTTGACATTGCAATCGGGACAACGGAGATAAGCGATGACTATCAAGCGGCGTGATTTTCTAAAGACTGGGGCCGGTGCGCTGGCCGGGGCGGCATCCGCGCCGATGATTGCGAGTGCGGCCGAAAAAAAGACATTCCACTGGCGGATGACCAGCGCGTACGGTCCGGGGGCGCCGTTCTACAGCACCGGCCCGGGCAGCGCGACAGACTTCTGCAAACGCGTGGAAGCCGCATCCAACGGGCGTCTCAAAATCGATTTCTATGCCGCCAAGTCGCTGGTGCCGGCTTTCGGCGGATTCGACGCCGTGCGTTCCGGCACTGTGCACATGAACTGGGGCAATTCGTATTTCTGGTCCGGCAAAGTATTTGCGGCCCAGTATTTTGCCGCCGTGCCGTTCGGCATGGGCACGCTCGGCGTCAATGCCTGGCTGTATAACGGCGGCGGCATCGAGCTTTGGGACGAGATCTATTCGGATTTCGGGCTGAAGGCATTACCGTGCGGTAATACCGGCATGCAGATGACCGGCTGGTTCAAGAAGCCGATCGAGAACGTGGACAGCTTCAAGGGGCTGCGCATGCGTATTCCCGGCCTGGCCGCCAAGGTCTATGAGCAGCTGGGCGTCAGCGTCAAGCTGCTGCCCGGCAGCTCCATCTTCCCGGCGCTCAATCGTGGCGTGATCGATGCCGCGGAATTCGTTGGCCCTTATCTCGACCGACAGCTCGGGCTGCAGAACGCGGCCCAGTACTACTACACCCCGGGCTGGCACGAGCCGGGCACCGTGACCGAGCTGCTGATCGGCAAGCAGGCCTGGGAAAGTCTGCCGCCCGATCTGCAGGCCGTGGTCAAAAACTGTGCGGCGGCCTGCAATGAGATCAGCTTCGCCTGGTGCAACGCCAACAATCCGGATGCGCTGCGCGATCTCGTCGACAAGGACGGCGTGAAGGTCAAGCAGCTGCCGGACGGTGTGCTCGAACATCTGCGTACCGCCAGCAACGACATCCTCAGCGATTACGTCAGGAAGGATCCGCAGGTCGCGAAGGTCAACAAGTCGTACTTCGACTTCAAGAAGAAAGCCGACGCCTGGTTGAATATCAGCGAGAAGATGGTGCTCGACAAGAACCTTTGATGCACATGTCGATCCACTTCTTCCTGCGGTCGATCGGCCGCCTCGCCGACGGCATCGACGGGGGCATCCACTGGATGGGCCGCGTTTGTGCGTGGCTTACCCTCGTGCTGGTGCTGCTGGTGGCCGGCGATGTGCTGGCCCGTTACATCTGGCACATCGGCTCGGTTGCCGAGCAGCAGCTCGAATGGCATCTGCTGGCGGTGATTGCCATGCTCAGCGCGCCGTTCACCCTGCAGCAGGATGAGCACGTCCGGGTCGACATCTTCTACCAGGGTTTTTCCGAGCGCGCCCGTCGCTGGATCAACATCCTGGTGTGCTTCCTGATCGTCGTTCCAACCTCGGTGTTTATCGCCTATGTCTCGATGAGATTCGTCACCATGGCCTATCAAATGGGCGAGGGCTCGGCCACGCCCGGCGGCCTGCCCGACCGTTTTCTGCTCAAGGCGTTCGTCCCGCTGGGTTTCGCTCTGATCGCGCTGGAAGGCATGGCGCTCGGGATTCGTGCGCTCATCCCCCGTCAGCAGGCCGCCCATGGGCGTTGAATATCTGGCGCTGGTCATGGTCGGTGCGCTGTTCGCGCTGCTGCTGGTGGGCATCCCCGTGCCCTTTGCGTTGACCGCGGCCGGCCTCGTGTTCGGTGTCGCGGGCGCAGGGGAGTCGCTGTTCAACCTGTTGCCCCTGCGTATCTACGGCGTGGTCACCAACTACACACTGCTGGCGATTCCGCTGTTCGTGTTCATGGGGGTAATGCTGGAAAAGTCCCGGCTCGCCGAGCGCATGCTGGAAGTCATCGGCCATCTGTCGGGCAGCCGGCCGGGGGGCATGGCGCTGGCCATCATCGTGTTCGGCGTCGTGATGGGGGCTTCGACCGGCATCGTTGCCGCCACGGTGGTCACGGTCGGGCTGATCAGCCTGCCCACACTGCTCGCGCGTGGCTACGACAAGGGCATCACCTGCGGCACGATTTGCGCGTCGGGCACGCTGGGCCAGATCATCCCGCCGAGCCTGGTGCTGATCATCCTGTCCGATATCTCCGGTGTCTCGGTGGGCACTTTGTTCGCCGGGGCGTTGATCCCGAGCCTGATGCTCGCGGGGCTGTATCTGGTGTATCTCACCGTTGTGGCGATAAGGCAACCGCAGCGCATGCCGCCGATCGATGCCGACGAGCGAGCCGGGATGAGTGCCAGCCGTCTGGCGATCGATCTCGTCAAGGTGGTATTGCCGCCGGTGGCGCTGATTATCCTGGTGCTCGGGTCGATCATCGGCGGCGTGGCCGCGCCGACCGAGGCGGCCTCGATGGGGGCGCTGGGATCGATCGTGCTTGTGCTCTGTTCCGGCCGGCTGAGCTATCAGGTGATGCGCGAGACGGTACTGTCCACCTTCAAGATCACCGGCATGACCCTGTTCGTTCTGATCGCGGCCCAGGTGTTCAGCCTGGCCTTTCGCGGTCTGGGCGGTGATGTGCTGGTCGATCAGCTGTTCGCGCTGCTGCCCGGCGGCGTTTGGGGCGGCATCGCCTTCATGGGCCTACTGATTTTTGTACTCGGCTTCTTTCTCGATTGGATCGAGATCTCGTACATCGTGCTGCCGCTGTTCCTGCCGTATTTCACCCAGTCCGGCGTGAATCTGGCCTGGCTTTGCATCCTGGTGGCGATGATCCTGCAAACCTCTTTTCTGACGCCGCCATTCGGCTGGTCGCTGTTTTATCTGCGTGGTGTGGCGCCGCCGGAAATCACCACGCGGGATATATACCGGGGCGTGATGCCCTTCATCGGCATTCAGGTCGTGGCCGTGATCGCGCTGTGCGTGTTTCCGGCGCTCGCGATCTGGCTGCCGCACGCCATCGGCTGGTAGCCGGTCATGATTCACGCAATGGACATCCACGGCCTGCTCTGGCTGGCCGCATTGGCCGGTGCGCTGCTCGCGACCGGCCTGGTGGCTGGCCTGATGGCCGGGTTACTCGGTGTCGGCGGCGGTATCGTGATCGTGCCGGTGCTCTACAACCTGTTCGCATGGCTCGGCATCGATAGCGGTGTCCGCATGCACGTGGCCGTGGCGACCTCGCTGGCGACCATCATTCCCACCTCGATCGTGTCGGCGCGCGCGCATTATCAGCACGGCAGTCTCGACCCCGGGCTGCTTCGCTCGCTGGCACCCGGCGTGGTGGCCGGCGTGTTCGTGGGTACCGCTCTGGCGGGGTGGGTCAGCGGCGCGGTGCTCACCGGCGTGTTCGCCGTGGTGGCGTTGATCGTGGCTCTGAACATGGCGTTGCGCGTCTCCAGCGCCGCCTTGGCCGAGGGCTTGCCCGGCAAGCCGGCGCGGTGGGCGCTCGGCGCCGTGATCGGTGGGTTTTCCAGCCTGATGGGTATCGGCGGCGGGACCTTGAGTGTGCCGCTGCTGAGTTTGTTCGATGTTCCCATGCGCCGGGCGGTGGGCACCGCCGCCGCCATCGGGTTGATCATCAGCGTGCCGGGCGCGCTGGGCATGGTCATCAGCGGGCTCGGCGCGCCCCACCGGCCGCCGGGCAGCCTCGGCTACGTCAATCTGATCGGCTTTGCGCTGATCGTGCCCGTCACGGTGCTCATGGCCCCGGTCGGCGCGCGATTGGCGCATAGTGTGAACCCATTGCGGCTACGTCAGGTGTTCGCGCTATTCCTCCTGCTCACGTCTTTGCGTATGTTTGTGGACTTGTTTGGTGGCTGATAACTAGAAAAGGAAGAAATCGTGCGGGAAACCCTTCGGAGTCGGCGCGGCATGGTGGTCGCGCCGCATCATCTGGCCGCCCAGGCCGGGCGGGATGTATTGCGCGATGGCGGCAATGCCATCGAGGCGATGATCGCCAGCGCTGCCGCCATTGCTGTCGTCTATCCGCATATGAATTCCATCGGCGGCGACGGCTTCTGGCTGATCTCGCGCCCCGGCGAGGCACCGCGCGCCATCGACGCTTGCGGGCCGGCCGTGGCCCAGGCCGACAGGGCCTTCTATGCCGGCCACGACACCATTCCGTCGCGTGGGCCCTTGGCCGCGCTCACCGTCGCCGGCACCGTGGGCGGCTGGGCGCGTGCCCAGGCCATCAGCCAGGAATGGGGCGGGCGACTGCCCTTGTCACGGTTGTTGGCCGACGCGGCCGAACATGCCCGCCACGGCATCGCCGTCACTCGAAGCCAGGCCGCGCTCGGCGCCGCCAAGCACGACGAACTGGTGGGCGTGCCCGGCTTTGCCGAGCATTTATTCATCGACGGCCGGCCGCCGGGCGTCGGTACTGTCCTCAAGCAGACCCGGCTTGCCGATACACTCGACCAGCTCGCGCGCGCCGGCCTGGACGACTTCTACCGCGGCGAACTCGCCGATGCCATGGCCGCCGACCTCGAAGCCGCCGGCAGCCCGTTGCGCCGGCGCGATCTGGCTGACTTCGCCGCCCGCGAGGTCGCGCCGCTCGCGCTCGCCCTGCACGATGCCGATGTGTACAACCTGCCGCCGCCGACGCAAGGCCTGGCCTCGCTGATGATTCTCGGCCTGTTCGACCGTCTGGGCGTGGCCGAGGGCGAGGGTTTCGCCCACTTGCACGGGCTGGTCGAAGCCACCAAGCAAGCGTTTCTCGTCCGCGATCGCGAAGTCACCGATCCGGCCTGGATGACCCGCGACCCGGCGACCTGGCTGACCGACGCCCATCTCGACACGCTCGCCGACCGGATCGATCCGGCCCAGGCGTTGCCGTGGCCGCAACCGGACGCCCCCGGCGATACCGTCTGGCTGGGCTGCATCGACCGCGACGGCTGCGCCGTGAGCTTCATTCAAAGCATCTATTGGGAATTCGGTTCCGGTGTCGTGTCGCCGTCCACCGGCGTGCTCTGGCAGAATCGCGGCATCAGCTTCAGTCTCGATCCGAAGGGTCGCCAGGCGCTGGCGCCGGGCCGTCGCCCGTTCCATACACTCAACCCGGCGCTCGCTCGCTTCGCCGACGGACGCACCATGGTGTACGGCACCATGGGCGGCGAAGGGCAACCTCAGACGCAGGCCGCAGTCTTTACTCGCTACGCTCGATTCGGCCAGCCGATCCAGCAGGCCATCAGCGCCCCGCGCTGGCTTCTGGGCCGGACCTGGGGCGAAAACAGCACCACGCTGAAACTCGAATCGCGTTTCAGTGCTGCCCTGGTCGAGCAACTGCTAGCCGCCGGCCACGACACGGAAATCCTGCCCGAAGCCTTCAGCGACACCATGGGCCACGCCGGCGCCGTGATCCACCGCCCGGACGGCTGGTTCGAGGGCGGCGCCGATCCAAGGAGCGACGGGATCGCTGCGGGCGCCTGATCGGTGATCTTCCGGCGATACCGGACGACAGGCCCTTGTGGCCTGCCAGAGCCGGGAATCGTCGCCTGCCAGGCGGTAGCTTTGCCAACGCAGGCCTCGTATGAAACGGCAACAAGACCTAAGCTGTGCGGTCTGCTTCGTAACGCGTTCTCATGCTCTCTTACCAACACGCCTATCACGCCGGCAATTTCGCCGACGTACACAAGCACCTGACGCTGTATACGTTGCTCCGCACGCTGCAGCGCAAGGAATCGGCCATCACGCTGGTCGACACCCACGCCGGCCGGGGGCTGTATCCACTGGCCGACAAGGCCATGCAGAAAAACGGCGAATATCGCAACGGCGTGGCCCGCCTGTGGGAGCAGCGCGATGCCGTGGCCGTGGATTCGCCGCTCGGCGACTGGATGGGGCGGCTCGCGACGTTGCAGGGCGGGGCCGTATTACGTCGCTATCCGGGCTCGCCCTGGTGGTTCGCCGATCTGCAGCGAAAACAGGACCAGCTCTCTCTGTTCGAACTGCACCCGGCCGAGCACCAGGCGCTCGAGGCCGAAGCGCTGTCCGCGGGCAAGCGCCAGCAGCGTCTGCATGCCGACGGGCTCGAAGGGTTGCGGAAAATGCTGCCCGTGAACACGCCGCGCCTGTGCGTGCTGATCGATCCCAGCTACGAGCTCAGGAATGAATACCAGGACGTCGCCAAGGCGCTGCGCCATATCGTGCGCAAGGCGCGCCACGCCGTGGTCGTCATCTGGTATCCGTTACTGGGCGCGCGGCGCCACGAACGCCTGTTGGCCAGTCTGCGCCAATCCGGTATTCCCAAGCTCTGGCATAGCGAACTGCGCCTCGGCACCCCGCCCGCCGAATACGGCATGCATGGCAGCGGGCTCGTTCTACTCAATCCGCCGTGGCAGCTCGATCAACGCCTGGACGATACGTTCAAGACGGTGGCGAAACTGCTCGGTGACGGCGCCAGCCATCGCAGTGCCTGGCTGACCGGGCAGGGAGCATGACCTATGGCAACGCCAGTCATACCCCGAGGCGCCGGTAGTTCAAGTTAGCGGGGATTCGAACCGGGATGCGCACCGAATCCGTCGTTCTGTTGATGTTTCTGATTGCGTCCGGGGTTGCGATTGCGGCGCGGCGTTTGAATATCCCGTACACCGTCGCGCTGGTGCCTGTCGGCCTGCTGCTGGGGGCCTTGCATCTGTTCAACGCGCCCGCGCTCACGCGGGAAATGCTGTTCCTGATCTTTCTGCCGGGCCTAGTGTTCGAGGCCGCGTTCCATATCCATTTCGAGAATCTTTGGCGGGATCGCCTGGCCGTTCTTGCGCTGGCGATTCCCGGTGTGCTGCTGGCCATTGCCCTGACCGCGGCGCTACTTGTTTTCGCCGGGGCGCTGACGTCGTATCTGCCCCATGTGGGATGGGCGCTTGCGCTGCTTTTCGGGGCCGCAATCGCGGCCACCGATCCCATCTCCGTGGTGGCCCTGTTCCGTGAACTGGGCGCGCCGGCCCGGCTGACGTTGCTCGTGGAAGGCGAAAGCCTGCTCAACGACGGCACGTCCATCGTCTTTTTCTCGTTGATACTCGCGGTGCTGATGGGACAGGTTCCCTCCGGCGGCGCCCTGGTGGTCGATTTCGCGCGCGAAGTCGGTGGCGGCGTCGTCGTGGGGTTGGCTATCGGTCTGGCGGCGTCGCAGGTGGTTCGCTATGTGGACGCCGCGATGGTGGAAGTCATGCTGATGACCGTCGCCGCGTACGGCTCCTTCCTGGCCGCCGATCAGCTCGGGGTATCGGGCGTGATCAGCACCGTGGCGGCCGGCCTGGTCTGCGGCAACTACGGTGCGCGCCGGGGCATGTCGCCCACGACCTATATCGCGGTCCGCACGTTCTGGGATTACCTCGGGTTCGCGCTGAACTCACTCATCTTTCTGTTCATGGGGTTCGCGATCCATCTGCGGACGCTTCTGGAGATCTGGCCGATCATCGTAGTGGCCTATCTCGCGGTCACACTGGCCCGCGGTCTGGTGATTTTCGGTATATCCGGCGTGCTGGCGATGACCCGGGCGCGTATCCCGCGGGCCTGGACGCTGGTGCTCACCTGGGGCGGGCTGCGCGGCGCGTTGTCGATGGTGTTGGTCCTGAGCCTTCCGGACACGCTGCCGCTACGCAATCTCATCGTCAATATGGTCTTCGGCGTGGTGCTGGTCTCGATCCTCGTGCAGGGCCTGACGATGACTCCGCTCGCGCGCTGGCTCGGTGTGGTCAGCGGTGGCGGCGCGCTCCGCGACTACGAACTCGCACGCGCGCGCCGCCACCTGGCCGACGCGGTGCTTGCCGAGATCAGCGGCTTGCAGCACGGCCGACTCGTCGAACCGGAGGCGCTGGATGCCGTGAAAGCCGAATACGAGCAGCGCGCCAGCGAAGCCGAAGCGCAGATGACCCAGGCCGAACTCGACCGCGAACATCTGTTGCGTCAGGAGACCGTCGGTGTCCGGCGGCGGTTGCTGTTATTCGAGCGCCAACGCCTGCGCGAGGCACGAGACCGCGATCTGGTGGGCGAGGAGGTCTACAATCAGTTGCTCGCCGACGTCGATGCTCGCCTGCTGGCCTGCGACAACGGCCACGTCAGCGAGCAGGCCAGCTGACTGGCCGCGGCCTGTAGCGGCAGAGACACGAACAGTAATAACCAGGGGCCCGGGATGACCCGCCCGACGCCGGATGGGCCCGCTACCGCGTTGGCGTGCCGGCCATGAAAACGGCCCGCGTCACCGCGGGCCGCCGGGCCGGGGCGTCTGCCTGCGGATCAGGCCACCCGGGATTGGCGTTCATCGGTTTCGGCTTGTTCGGCCGGCGCCGAATGGCGGATGAGATAGTCGAAGGCGCCCAGTGAAGCCGTGGCGCCTTCGCCCATGGCGATGACGATCTGCTTGTAGGGCACGGTCGTCACGTCGCCCGCAGCAAACACGCCGGGCACCGAGGTCTGGCCGCGTTCGTCGGTGATGATCTCGCCGCGATCGGTCATATCGACCACGCCCTCGAGCCAATCGGTGTTCGGGATCAGGCCGATCTGGACGAACACGCCTTCCAGCGCGATCTCGTGCCGCTCGTCCGTGCCACGGTCCAGATACTTCAGACCGGTGACCTTCTTGCCGTCGCCGACCACTTCCGTGGTGTGGGCGTGGGTGAGGATGGAGACGTTGGACAGGCTGTGCAGCTTGCGCTGCAGCACCGCATCCGCCCGCAGTTCGTCTTCGAACTCGATGAGTGTGACGTGCTTGACGAGACCGGACAGATCAATCGCCGCCTCGACGCCGGAGTTGCCCCCGCCGATCACCGCCACATGCTTGCCCTTGTACAGCGGGCCGTCGCAATGCGGGCAGTAGGCCACGCCGCGGTTGCGGTATTCGGCTTCGCCCGGCACCTGCATCTGCCGCCAGCGCGCGCCGGTTGAAAGAATCACCGAACGCGAGCGCAGGGTGGCGCCGGAATCGAGTTTCACCTCGAACAGTTCGCCCGGCACGAGTTCGGCCGCGGTCTGCGGCTTCATGATGTCCACGTCGTAGGACAGCACATGCTGTTCCAGCTGGGTCGCGAGTTTCGGGCCTTCGGTTTCGGGCACGGAGATGAAATTCTCGATCCCCGCGGTATCGAGCACCTGTCCGCCGAAACGGTCGGCCACCACGCCGGTCCGAATGCCCTTGCGAGCGGCATAGATCGCGGCCGAGGCGCCGGCCGGTCCGCCGCCGACCACGAGCACATCGAAGGCGTCCTTGGCATCGATTTCGGCGGCATCGCGCTCGGCGGCGCTGTCGTCGATGCGGTTGACGATCTCTTCCAGGCTGATGCGGCCGGAGTGGAACGGCTCGCCGTTCAGGAAGATCGTCGGCACCGCCATCACCTCGCGAGACTCGACCTCATCCTGGAAATGGGCGCCATCGATCATGGTGGCGCGCACATTGGGATTCAGGACCGCCATCACGTTGATGGCCTGCACCACATCCGGGCAGATCTGGCACGACAGCGAGATATATGTCTCGAAGTGGAACTCGCCGTCGAGATTCTCGATCTGGGCGATCACCGACTCGCTCGCCTTGACCGGATGACCGCCGGCCTGGAGCAGGGCCAGCACCAGCGAGGTGAATTCGTGGCCGGTGGGAATGCCGGCAAAGCGGATATGCATGTCGCTGCCGGCGCGACGGACGTTGAACGAGGGTTTGCGCTCGTCGTCATCGCGCGATTCGTGCAGGGCGATCTTCGGCGACAGAGCCGCGAGCTCCTCGAGCATCGACAACATGTCGGCCGAGCCCTTGCCGTCATCGACCGATGCCACGATTTCGATGTCGTGCGCGATCTTGTCGAAGTGCGCGGTCAACTGTTGCTTGATGTTGTCATCCAGCATGAAAGGGTCGCTCCATTACTGCGAAAGCGACCGGCCACGCCGGGCCGGCCGCGGGGAACCGGAAAGGGTTCGCTATCGACTGGTCAGATCTTGCCGACCAGATCCAGCGATGGGTTCAGCGTTTCTTCGCCTTCCTTCCACTTGGCCGGGCAGACCTCGTCCGGGTGGGCGGCCACGTACTGCGCGGCGCGCACCTTGCGCAGCATCTCGTTGGCGTCGCGGCCAATGCCTTCGTCGTTGACCTCGAACAGCTTGATCTGGCCCTCGGGGTTGATCAGGAAGGTCCCGCGCAGGGCCACGCCTTGATCCTCGACCATCACCTGGAAGTTGCGGGCGAGGGTGCCCGTCGGGTCGCCGATCAGTGGGTACTGCACCTTGCTGATGGCATCCGAGGTGTCGTGCCAGGCCTTGTGCGCGAAGTGGGTATCGCAGGAGATGCCGTAGACCTCCACGCCGCGCGAGGAAAACTCCTCGTACAGGTCCGCCAGGTCCTCCAGTTCGGTCGGGCACACGAACGTGAAGTCGGCGGGGTAGAAGCACAGCACAGACCAATGCCCTTGCAACGTCTCCTCAGTGACCTCGACGAATTCACCGTTATGGTAAGCGGTAGCCTTGAAGGGTTTGACGAACGTATTGATCAGCGACATATCCACTCCTGTAATGCGAACGGACTAAAACGAAGGTCGTATTCTGGCGTGAATTCGGCGCAAGATTAAATCTATTATTAGAATAAAATCAATAGCGTTAACCTATAATCGAGCGAGCAATACAATGCCGCGCGTCCAAACGTGCGCATGTTCGCGAGGTAATCGCGGCGTTTGTCGAGAATGGTGCGCACAACAGCGAGGGCGGCGGGATTCACCGACGTTCAGTTCACCACCACCCACCATATGGAACGCACGTTGGACGATGGAACCACACGCGCCTTCCCGATCGTTCTGGCCGTGGGTGCCTGGCCGGCCTAAAGCGCGCGGGCCACAGTCGAGCCTCGGTCATGCCGGTGGGCTCCGCCGCATCAACACAACAGCCGAGCGAAGCAGGGGGCATGCGTCTCTCGCAGGGTATGGTATGTGTTTTGACTTATGCGATACGGTTCATCCCGACCGCAGGACTGGCGCGCGAATCCACAACGCCGATCGGCTGCGCTTGGTGACGGCGATCCTGCGGGTTGCATACAGTCGAGGATCGGACTGTCGAGCTTCGCAGCGCAAGACCCGAATGCGTGGCCGGCGGGCGAGGCTCGTGGGCCGGGGTTATTCCAGGTCGGCCGTATCCGGGCTTCTTTCAAGATAATCCTGTTTCGAGCGTAATGTGTTATGAGTCGTAGTCGTTTTTATACCTTGCGTTTTTCCTGCCCGGATAGCACCGGCATTGTCGCGCGTGTTGCCACCTTCATTGCCGAGCATGGCGGCTGGATTCTGCGCTCCAGCCAGCATTCCGACGAGGAGTCCGGTCGCTTCTTCATGCGGGTCGAAGTGCGGGCCGACTCACTGCCGTTCCAGCTGGACGCACTGCAGCGGCGCTTTGCATCGCTCGCGCGGGAAATGGACATGGACTGGCATATCAGCGATAGCGCGGTCAGAAAGCGCGTGGTGATCCTGGTATCGCGGCAGATGCATTGCCTCTACGATTTGCTGGAGCGTTGGCAGTCGGGTGAGTTGGACATCGACATCCCCTGTGTAATTTCCAACCACGAGGATGCGCGCGGGCTGACCGAATGGCACGATATTCCATTCCACCACGTGCCGATCGACAAGTCCGACAAGGCGGCCGGTTTCGCCGAAATCGAGCGGTTGTTCGAAGAGGCCGAAGGCGAAGTGATGGTTCTCGCGCGCTTCATGCAGATCCTGCCCGCCTCGCTCTGCGAGCGCCTGCGCGGGCGGGTGCTGAACATCCACCACAGCTTTCTACCCAGCTTCGTCGGCGCCGCCCCGTATCTGCAGGCCTATCGACGGGGTGTGAAGCAGGTCGGCGCCACCTGCCATTACGTCACCGCCAAACTGGATGACGGGCCGATCATCGATCAGGATGTCACCCGCGTGGACCATACCGACTCCGTGCGCGATCTGATCCGCTACGGCAAGGATATCGAAAAGGCGGTGCTCGCCCGTGGCCTGCGACACCACCTGGAAGATCGGGTCATGATCAGTGGCAAGCGCACCATCGTGCTTTAGAGCCCGGCGCAAACCAGCGGCTTATCGCTCTATCGCGGTCGCGGCCTCGCGCCGGCGACAGCTCCCGGATTCATGTAAACGGGGCTTAGAGAGGGGCGCATACCGGCGCGAGCGTATGACCGAATTTGCTAGGCTTCAGCGTCATTATCGAATCTGTAATTCATATACTCCGCTAAACTCGGCTGTGGGTTTTCTCGAAGAAGCGCCTTGATCCAGGCCTTACTCTCAAAATCAATGACGCGGAGTTCGTGAACACAAGCTAAGGCCGGCATTTCTTGCTCAGCAGAGATTGATTTCGGCTCATCCCATGGCGAAGAAAACAACTTGTGAAAAAGAATGTCCCCGTGCTCCCACCAGTCCAAGAGAAACCAGTTACGCAAGGTACTACGGTGGATAATTAAAAAACCGACGCCATAGCGATGTCGGTTTACGGCCGGGCTTGGAAGATAGCCGGGAATGGCTTGGATCACCGTATCGATAAGCTCATCCGATACGACGGAAAGCCCATAGACCTTCAAACGCCAATCATAAGCGTCGAGTTGCCGAATGAATCTCACCGGCCGTTTTACGTAGGGCTCAAACGTACTCATCGAGACAAACTCCGTTTCGCCGAACGTGACGCTGCGCGGAAATCGTCCGGCAACCGTGACGGGTTATGGATTTACTCGTAGTGGCTCCAGAGCCGGAGCACTTTGACCACTCGCTCGTTTTCGAGCACTTGGTATACCAGGCGATGCTGAATGTTGATGCGGCGTGAATAAGCCCCAGCAAGATCGCCAATGAGCTTTTCGAACGGAGGCGGCTTGCGGTAGGGGTCTTCCGCGATCAGTGTCAGTAATTCCTGGGCCTTTGGCTTGAGGGCGCTGGAGGCAAGTTTCCTTGCGTCTTTCTGTGCTTGCTTGGTGTAAACCAGCTTCCATGTCACCAGTCGAGCTCCGCATCGCATCCATCCACGGGGGTATTCATCCCCTCACGAATAGACTCGCGCATACCGGGCACGGAGAGCAGGTAAAGCGTTTCCTGAATGGCCGACCAGTCATCTTCGGATACCAAAACGGCTCTGTTCCGCTTACCCATGATGACGATTGGTTCGTGGGATTCGGCGGTCTCATCTATCAACCGATAAAGGTTGCTACGCGCCTCAGTTGCTGTGATTCCGGTCATGACACACCTCTTGCGTGTTCGGCTTTCATCAACTGTACGCCTTCGGGTACGTACGTCAAGGCGAACGCTTTGCAGCGTGCCGACGGTCGAGTACATCGGAGCGGCGCAGCGTGTGGAGGGAAGGCAAAGTGCGGCAGCGCTTTAGGCGGTCCGCGGCAGGGCGCCTTTATATTGCATTCCGCTCTAACTGCAATTCCAGATTCTTGAGGTCGCCGAGAACCCAAACGTCACTGATTAGATGGCCAGTGAATGTAAACAGCGCACAGCCGTGCCACTCGACTCGCTTACCGGTCGGCGAAAAGCCCATGAAATCGCCTTTATGTATGCCGGTAAACAGCATTTTCGCGAAGACCTTGTTGTCCTCGGAAACAAGTTGTTGAGTGATACAGCGATAATCGCCCAGCGCTTCGTGGACCATGTCGACGTACTGCGCAAAGCCATCGTGGCCTTTCTTTTCCTGGCCAAGCGAGCCACGGAACGTAAATGACTCATGGAGCACGGATGGGATCGCAGATTTATCATGCGCGTCCCATAACACTTCGTAGAACCTTCGAACCTGGCCTGTATTGGACATGGACATTACGCCGAAGTCAGTTGCCGCCGAGGCAGGCGAGGCCTGTGGCCGTTTCCTCAGCTGAGCAGCCGGCCGGCGGCGTAGGCCGCGGCCAGAGCCAGGGCGATGGCGAGCGCCCTGGCGAGTGTTCGTTGTCGGCGCCGTTGATGCCGGCGCAGGAGGGCAGCCAGCTTGGCGTCGAGCCGTTTCAGTCGTGCGGGCGCGCGCTCGGCGGGCACCGAGAAATCGTTGGCCACGTCGCCTTGCCAATGTGGGGTGTGGGTCATGCCGAGGTTGGCCCGCAGGCGGCCGAGTTCGCCGAGCAGGCGGTGCAGGTCATCGTATTGCTGGCGTCGGGCCGGGTCGCCCAGGACGCGCCGGGCGTCGGTCTGGAGCGCGCGGTTGTCGCAGCGCGCGGCGCTGCGGGCGATGGCCCGTCGGGCCGCGTTTGCCGGAATGCCCAGACGACGGTAGAGATCGCGCATAGCGGGGTCAGACCGGCCTCATAAGATATTCGTAGGCATCCTTGATGCGCAGGAAACGCCGCGAGGCGATCGCCATGCGCAGCTCGCCCTGGCCGTGGAAGCGGTCCGGGTGGTGGCGTTGCGCCAGGCGGCGATAGGCGCGCTTGATTTCCGGCGGCGAGGCCGTCTCGTCCAGCTCAAGGACTTTCAGGGCCAGGCGGATGCGGTGGTTGGGCCGGGCGGCCGCGCTGGCTTCGTCGCGCTGTTGCTGGCGGTGCTGCTCCTCCTCCTGCCGTCGATGCGAGTGCTCCTCGCGCCGGGCGTCTTCCTGGCGGGCCTGTTGCTGCCGCGCCCGCTCCTGACGCGCCTGTGCCTCTGCCTGGCGGGCGCGCGCCCTGGTTTGTTCCCGGGCCCGGCGGTGCGCCCGCCAGCGTCGCCGGGCGCGGACGACCTGACGGCGGCGGCGCCGACGCCAGTTCTGCCAGGCCGGCCGCCGCGCCGCTGTGGCTTCGGCGTCACCGGTTTGCCAATATGCCGCGCAGCTGGGGTCGCCCGGTGATGTCAGGGCGCTGCCCGTGACTTCCTGGAAGATTTGTGCGAAGACCGCGGACGTGGCCGCCGACAGGTCGGCCAGAAAACGCAGAATATGATGGTTGCGCGGGCTGAGCTCGCCGGCGCTGGTGGCGAGGCCGATCGCCTGGCGCAGCAGGGGGTGCAACGGCGTATCGTGGCCTTCGGCACGCAATACTTCGGCGGCGAGCTGGATAGCGGCGGAATCGCCACTCGAGGCGATCGCCAGCAAGGTATCGAGATCGTCCGTATGCCGGTAGCTGCCGGCCAACCCTTCCAGATAGCGCCGGTCCTCTTCCAGCGCGATGCGCTTGTTGACGAACACCCATGCCAGCAACAGCAGCGACGCCGTATCCCACTGGCGATGCGTTCGCAGCAACATGAGCTCGAAAGCGGAAAAGCGTGAACGGCGCATCGTATTCTTGGTTTCCGACTCTGGATATCCCCTGGCTCGTTGGGGCGGCGGGCCTGGTTTGATGACTCCATCAGCCTCACGGCAGTCCCGCCATGACCGCCATGACACCAGCAGTCAGTTTAAGACACCCCCAAAGGGAGTGTAAGTGGTACGCGCCTGTCATGCCGAAATGCCCGCGCAAGCCGCTGTCGGACCGGAGCCGCCGGGGCGGGCGGGAACGCCGCTTCCTGCCGGCGGCCCCGGCGCGAACGACCCGGCGGGTTTATCCGCCCTTCAGCAGCCCGGTAAAGAAATGCGTCGCATTGACCTGCAAATGGTCGACGTCGTATCCGCCTTCCTGGATCACACAAATCGGTTTGCCGGTCGCCGCCAGCAGCGCGCCCATCTTCTGGAAGCCTTCGGAGGTGACGGACACCTTGGCCTGCGGGTCTTCGTAGTAGGTATCGAAGCCCAGAGCAACAACGATGACGTCGGCCTCGAACAGGCGGATAGCGGTGAGGGCTTGGTCGAATTTTTCGAAGAAGAAGCGCTCGCTGGAACCGTGCGGCATGGGCAGGTTGAGGTTGAAGCCGTAGCCGCGGCCGGCGCCGCGTTCTTCTTCGTAGCCGCTGACGACGGGATAGAAGTTGGTGGGATCGCCGTGGATGGAGACGTAGAGCACGTCGTCGCGTTCCCAGAAGATTTCCTGCACGCCCTGGCCGTGGTGCATGTCGGGATCGAGCACGGCGACCTTGTCGTAGGTTTCGCGCAGGTAATTGGCGGCGATGGCGGCGTTGTTCAGGAAGCAGAAGCCGCCGGCGGCGTCCGGGCGGGCGTGGTGGCCCGGCGGGCGGCACACAGCGTAGGCGGCTTTCTGGCCGGCGGCGATATCGTCGGCGGCGGACAGGGCGCACTGGGCGCTGGTGTAGGCGGCCTTCCAGGTATTCGGGCCGATGGGCGAGCTGCCGTCGGCGATGTAGAAGGCGGTCTCCGCGAGGATGCCCTTCATCGGGTTGCCTTCGCGCACGTAGATGTTGGACATCACTTCCTCGCCCCAGTCTTCCGGCCAGCGGCGGTGGGCGGATTCCAGATAGCGGAGATAGCCCATGTCGTGGACGGCCGAAATGGGGTTCATGCCGTGGTCGCGCGGCGTATCGAGCTCGACGCCCAGGCCTTTCAGCGCGGCCAGCAGGGGCGGAATACGCGCCGGCACTTCCTGCGGCGAGCGCATGGCGCCGCGGGTGAGATAGCTCTTGGGGTGGTGCTGGTTCTGGGTTTCGTCGAAGTAGGCTTTCACAGGGCGGGTCCGTTGCCGAGGTGGATTTGGCGGCCTTGCCTGGCCGCTGAATGAAACGCGTGTAGGCAACATACGCTTTGGGTGTTTGGGGCTGCAATGGGGTGATTGGGCCCGGGTTTTAATTGCGTGGCGAAACGCTGAGGCGTGGGCGTTTCGGCGGTTGGGATGTTGCCTTGATGACGGGCCTGGGATTCGGGTTCGCGCTGTTGGTTGTGCGGTGTGCCGGATTGGTTATTGGTGGGGCGGTCCGTAGGGGCGGTGTTTGTTTCTGGTCACGGGGTGGGGCGCGTTTGGTTTCGCGCTGCGCTTCGGTGTGGGGTTCTTCGTTTGCGTGCCCACACGAAGGAATCAATAAAAGGGCACTCGGACACGGCGCCGGCTACGCCGGTGCAGTCCGATGGTCGCGCCGCTTAACGGGGCGGAATACGAGCGCGACTGCCATGCGTACGGAATCAGGCTTGAGCTTGCCCGTCGGATTACGCTTCGCTAATCCGACCTGCATGGCTGCGCTCAAGGGAGCCCGAATACAGATGCGGCGTGCGAGGTATGCGGGGTGGGGTCTGTATTCGGGCCCGTCTGAGGCGACGGAGACGCGCAGCGGCGACGGGTGTCCGGCGCACGGCGCCGGTGCGGCAAGATGTTTGAGGACGGCCAAAGCCGTCCGAGTTTTTGCCGCATCCCGTCGTCGCGAGCATCGGAGTGTACCGGCGTAGCCGGCGCCGATGCGGGTGTCGTTTCCTTTGCTTCCTTTCGTTTGGACAAGCAAACGAAAGGGAGTCGCACATCAGTGCGAAACCCCAAGCCAGATGCATTCGGAATAGCTGATTCAGTACGCCGTAGAGGTGTAATCGCCTGAAATCACGACGCCGTTTTCCGACCGGTCTTAGTAAACCCGACCAGAAAACCCCGAACAACAAACACAAAAAAAGCGGCCCGAAGGCCGCCTCTCAGTACTCGTGAAGCGTCGAAGCCGATCAGTCGGCGCTCGGCACCGTCTGCAACTCCACGTACTCCATCAGACCATCATGACCGCCTTCACGGCCGATGCCCGACTGCAGCATGCCGCCGAACGGCGCGTGCGCTGCCGGGCCGGTGCCGGTGTTGTGCCCGCAGTGGCCGAAGTGCAGGTGGGCGATGATCTTGTGGGCGCGCCTCGCGTCCTTGCCGAAGACGTAGGAGGCCAGGCCGAACTCGGTCTGGTTGGCGAGCTTGAGCGCTTCGTCATCGGTGTCGAACTTGATCAGCGGCACCAGCGGGCCGAAGGTTTCGTCGGTGCAGCACTTCATGTCGTGCGTGACCTGGGTGATCACCGTCGGTGCGTAGAACAGGCTCTTGCCGGAGTCCAGTTCGTCCGGGTTCTTGCCCACTTCCAGCTGGGCGCCCTTGGCCAGCGCATCCTGCACGTGGTCCTTGACCTTGTCGAAGCCGGCGGCATTGATCAGCGGTCCGACGTCGACGTCTTCGTCCATGCCGTCGCCGACCTTGAGCGCCTTGACGCGGTCGATGACTTTTTTCGAGAACGCGTCGTAGACCGACGATTGCACGTAGATGCGGTTGGCGCAGACACAGGTCTGGCCGCCGCCGCGGAATTTGTTGGCGATGAGGTGATCGGCCGCCGAGTCCAGGTCGGCGTCGTCGAGCACGATGAACGGCGCGTTGCCGCCCAGCTCGAGGCCGAGTTTCTTGACCCAGTCCTTGGACTGTTCGATCAGCAGCTGGCCGACGCCGGTGGAGCCGGTGAACGAGATCATGGGTACGTCAGGCGAGCTCATCAGTTCGCCGCCGATGTCCTTGGAGCTGCCCATCACGAGGTTGACCATGCCGCGGGGCAGGTCGAGCCGTTCGTGCATGAGCTGGAACATGGCGATCATGGTCAGCGGCGTTTCGGTGGCCGGCTTGGTCACCGTCGGGCAGCCGGCAGCAATCGCCGGGGCGATCTTCTTGGCGATCATGCCGATGGGGAAGTTCCAGGGCGTGATCAGGCCGGCCACGCCGATGGCGCGCTTGTGGACCGTCCAGGTGCAGTTCTTGGCTTTTTCGGGCAGGACTTCCGGCGCCAGGGCCTGTTCCATCATGCCGGCGTGGTAGTCGAAGAAGCTGGCGGCGTATTCGACTTCGCCCTGGGCTTCCTTCCACGGCTTGCCGTGCTCCAGACACAGGATGCGGCCGATCTCTTCCTTTTCGGCGATCAGCGCGTCGCGCATGTCCTCGAGCCATTCGCGGCGCGTGGCCACGTCGGGCACGTTGGGCAGGGCGGCCTTGGCCGCGGCGATCGCGCGCTGGGTTTCATCGGCCACCATGTACGGCACGTCGGCAAGCCGTTTGCCGTTGGCCGGGTTGAGCACTTCGGCGGTTTCTTTCGAGTCGGCCTCGACCCACTGGCCGTCGATGTAACCCGCGACATGTTTGAGCAGATACGATTCGATCATTTGCAGTCCTTTGCTTGGTCAGGGGTCGGCGATCAGCCCGCCGCATTCTTTCGTGCCTCGAAGATCGGGGACGCACGGCCCGTTTTCAATCGTTTTCAGTCGTCGGCGCGCATCAGCCGCCGCCCGGGGCATAACCATGGCGCTTACTCACCTGATTGAACAGCGACTCGCCCGCACGCCAGCGTTCGAGATTGTCCAGGAACTGATCCATCAGCGCTTCACGCCAGCCGATGAAATCACCCGCCATGTGCGCGGAAATGAGGACGTTGTCCATATCCCAAAGCGGATGGTCGGCGGGCAGCGGTTCGGTCTCGAATACATCGAGCGCGGCGCCGGCGATTTCTCCAGCCACGAGTGCGGCGACCAGGTCTTCGGTGACCACGATCGGGCCCCGGCCGATGTTGATGAAGCGCGCATGATGCGCCATGGCGGCGAAGCGCGGCGCATCGAACAGGCCTTCGGTGGATTCGGTCAGCGGCGCGGCGACCACGACATAATCGGCATTGGGCAGCAGGGCGTCGAGATCGTCCTGGGCGTGGATCCGGTCGAACACCTCGTTACCGTCCTTCGCGCGCCGTGCCACCCCCGACACCTGCATGCCGGCGGCCCGGCACAGGCGACCGATACTGTGGCCGATGGAGCCGGCGCCGACCACCAGCACGCGTTTGGTCTCGATGGTTTCGGTATCGCGATGCACCCAGCGGTGCTGCTGCTGGTAGCGCAGGTTGTTCGCACTGTCCTTGGCGAACATCAGAATCTGCGCGAGCACATATTCGGCGATGTTGCGGTCGAAGATGCCCTGGGCGTTGGTGACCGGGATCTCGGACGCCACCAGCGCATCGAACATGAGCTGGTCGACGCCGGCGCTGGTGGCGTGGATCCATTCCAGGCGGTCGGCGGTATCCCAGGCGGCTTCGAGCGCGTCGGTGCGGAAATCGGTGACCACCAGGATACGGCTGCCGGGCAGGGCGGCACGCAGACTGGCCTCGTCGTGCGCGAGGGCCACGTCCGCGTGCTCGCGCAGACGCTCGACACCGGGCGGGCCATCGGGCGCATCGCTCAATACCGTGATGCGCAGGGCGGCGGAATCATGCGCGCCGCGGCTCGAATCGGCCCGGTTGTCTGCCATGTTGTGATCGCCGCGAGCGACGCGGATTCGGTGAATAGTCAAGCCACGGTACCCAGCGCCCGGAGCACGCGTCAACACGGTTTGTCACTCGTGGTGAAAACACCGCTTGACCGGGGCTGTGGGGGTGCCTACGCTCGAATCGATATCCCCCGGGAATGTCCCTGGTAGTCGCCACCAAGAGGTTGTCATGGCTGTGAATCTGGAATCCAGCGAGCAGGTTCTGCCGCCGGAACCCGGCAAGCGTTATGTCCGCGATCGGATGGTCTGGAATCCGGCCATGCACGCGATCCCGATTTCGGGCATCCGGCGCATGGTCAACCGGGCCGCGGAGCTGGACGACGTGGTGCATCTGTCGATCGGCCAGCCGGACTTTCCGACTCCGCAGCACATCATCGACGCGCATATCCATGCGCTGCAGAACGGCCAGACCGGCTACACCATGGATGCGGGCCTGCCGGAGCTGCTCACGGCGTTGAAGGAGTACTACAACGCCAAGTACCGCAGCACGCTCGACGAGGACAACTTCCTGGTCACCACGGGGGCGACGGAAGGCATCTATCTGATGATCACCGCCATGGCGGCGCCCGGGCGCGAGTTCATCATCGCCGACCCGACGTTTTTGCTGTACGCACCGCTGATCCGCATGAACGGTGGCCAGGTGCGCACGGTGCCGACCAAGGCCAGCGAAGGCCATCAGATCGATCCCCAGCGGATCATCGACATGATCGGGCCGAACACGCACGCCATCATCCTCAATTCGCCGTCGAACCCGACCGGCACGGTCTATCCGCGCGAGACCATCGAGTGGTTGTGCCAGGAAGCGGCCTACCGCGGCGTGGAGATCCTCTCGGACGAGGTGTACGACAACCTCATTCTCGACGATATCGACTACCCGAGTGTGCTGTCCTGCGCGATCGATCTCGACGGCGTGGCTGTGGTCTCGAGTTTCTCCAAGACCTACGCCATGCCCGGGCTGCGCGTGGGCTGGATCGTGGCCGACCAGAACACCATTCGCACGCTGCGCCGTTATCACATGTTCACGACCACGGTGGCGAGTACGCCGGCACAGTGGGCGGGTGTGGCCGCGCTCTACGGGGACCAGTCCTGCATTACGGAAATGGTCACCGAATACGCGCGTCGTCGCGACCGCGTGGTCGATCTGGTGAGCGACATGCCCGGCCTGACCGGCTACTGGCCACAGGGCGCGTTCTATATCGCGCCGTCGCTGCCGACCGGTGTGGATGCCGGCAAGCTCGCCATGCGCATGCTGGAGGAAACCGGTGTCTGCGTGATTCCGGGCGATGCCTTCGGCGAAGGCTCGTCCAATCTGCTGCGCATTTCCTACTCCACTTCCATGGACAAGATCGAGGAAGCGTTCGCGCGCATGCGGCCCTGGCTGGAACGCCAGCCGGAGTTCGCACGCTACGGCTGACGCGGCCCGCCATCGCGTGTTACGAAAAAGCCGTCCGGTTTCTCCGGGCGGCTTTTTTTCTTGGGCGCCCGGCTGACGACTCAGGAGGCGCTGGCGGCCGTCGACCCGCAACGCGCGGCCGGCGCGCCGTGCGCCTTCGCCACCGCCGGCATCTGCCTGTCGTAGCGCACGCGCACCGGATAAACCTTGCCCTGGTCGTTGTGCATATTGCCGATGCCGCGGTATTCCAGCAGGCGCTCGGTCCTGGGATCGTAGGTCAGCTTGAGCGAGGGCACGAAATTGCCGATCAGAAACATGTTCAGCTCGACCTTGAAGTTCACCGCCGGCCGACCCTCGAAGGTGGTGTTGCCGGTCTTGTAGGCCTTGAGGTCGAGCACCGACTGGCGCCCGGCGACCACGAAATTGAAGGTGAACGTCTGGCCGCTGTTCAGGTCGTCGAAGTGCTGCTGCACCAGCGGATTGAATCCGGAATCGGCGGCCATCGGTTCGTCGATGGTGAACGCCTTGGTCTGGGTCTTTGCATCGGCTGATTCGCGCTTGAACATCGTCCAGCGGCCATTGTGGTGCCGGATGCCTTCCGCGTAGCCGGATTTTGGCATCACCATGCGATAGGTGGGCACGGTCGGGTTGGCCGAGAAATTCATGTGTTTCCTGGCGATGACCTGCCCGTGCGTGCCGATATAGGTCACGTTCCAGGTCGTGATCCGGCCGTGGCTACGCCTGACTTCGTGGTGCTCGGTGTAACGGTAGTCGCCGCCCTTGCGGGTGTAGGCGTAGCCGTTGAAGCAGGTCAGGCCGTTGTCGTTGACGTTGACGCGGTCGGCGTGGGGTTGCGCCAGTGCGGGCGCTGCCGCCGCGGCCCAGACCAGGGTAATGGCCAGCAAGGCGCTCGAAGTCAGATAAAGCGATCGGCGCATGGGGCGCTCCTTGGTTGTTATCCGCGCATCGCTTACGTACGCACGTCGTCCAGTGCCCGACGCGGCGTGAACAGATAATGGCCGACGCCCCATTCGTTGCCACCGCGATAACCGAACAATTCCGCCACGGCCATGAAGAACATGCGCCAGCGGTTGAACCAGCGTTCGGCATCGGCGTCGCCGTAGGTTTCACGCATCACGGCCATTATCGAATCGCGGTTGGCATCCATGCGGGCCAGCCAGGCATTGGCGGTATCGCGATAATGCGCGCCGGACAACCACCAGCTGTCGCGTAACAGCAGGTCCTGCTGGAAGTGGGCGAACAGGTGCTCGCTCGGCATGACGCCGCCGGTGAAGAAGTAACGCGCCATCCAGTCGCTGGCCGAGTCGTCGGTGAAACGATAGGCCAGATGCTTGTGCGCGAAGACATGCACGAACAGGCGGCCGTGGTCGTCCAGCCAGCGCGCACATCGGGCGAACAGCGCGCGGTAGTTGCGCATGTGTTCGAACATCTCGATCGACACGATCCGGTCGAACACCTGTTCGCCCGGGTCGAAGTGATTGATATCGCAGGTTTCGACCACGAGATTGTCGAGCCCGCGCTCGGCCGCGCGCGCCGCGATCCATTCGCGCTGGGTGTTCGAGTTGGACACCGCGCGAACGCTGGCATGGGGAAAACGCCGCGCCGCCCAGAGCGAGAACGAGCCCCAGCCGCAGCCGAGATCGAGGATGCGATGACCATCGCGCACCCGCGCCCGGTCGGCGGTCAGCGCCAGCATGGCGTGTTCGGCCGTATCGAGATCGTCGATACCGGGCTCGAACAGGCAGCCGCTGTATTTCAGGTGCGTGCCCAGGACCTGTTCGAAAAACGCGGGCGGCAGTTCGTAGTGCTGGGCATTCGCGTCGGCGGTGTGCTGGGCGATCGGCCCCGAGTTCGCGCGTTCGAGAAACGCGCGCATGGCTGCGTGGCGCTTGTCGGCGTTTTTCGCTTCCGGTGTCGCCAGTCGCTGGCCGATCAGGCGGCGCATGCCGGCGCGGGCGATGAAATCCGGGACGAGCCCGCGTTCGCAGGCCTCAATGGGCAGACTATCCAATCGCTCGGCTCCTTGTCGCTTGGCGTGTTGGCGGGTGGATTCTATTTCCTGGGCGGCCAGGGGATGAACGCGTTCGTGGTGCGCAGGTACTCATCGTGGCCTTCACGCTTTTGGGATGCATCCTTTCCTTCGACCGTCGGGATGCCCGAGATCTTGAGCAGCAGGACCGCCATCAGCACCGGCCCGATCCACGTCGCCCACCACCAGCCGGCGCCGATCGCCAGCACGACGTAGCTCACCCAGTGCAGGGATTCGAAGAAATAATTCGGGTGACGCGAGTAGTACCACAGGCCCTCGCGGCAGACCTTGCCCCGGTTTTCGGGCTTGCTCTTGAAGGCCTTGAGCTGGGCGTCGGCCGTGCCTTCGCCGACCACCGACACGAACCACACGACGACAGCCAGCGCGCCGGCGACAACCGACGGGCCAGCGTCCATGTAGGCGATGACGAGCAGGGGAATCGACAACACGGCCGCGATCACGGCCTGCAACAGGAAAAACCCGAGCATGTAAAGATCGGCCCGGGCGCCCCAGGATTCGCGTGCCGCGGTATAGCGCGAATCCTCCGGCTGCCCTTTCATGCGAGCCGCGAGATAACCGGCCAGCCGGAACGACCAGGTGATGGCGAGTACGGCCATGAGCAGGCGGGCGACGACCGGCGCGTCGCCGGCCAGTGCGTATTCCAGCGCGATCAGGCCGAGGGCGGCCGACCAGACTACGTCCACCAGGCCGGCGTTGCGGGTGAACAACTGAATGAGCCAGACGATGAAGAGCAGTGCGACGGCGGTCAGCAGACCGGTACCGAAGACGGCGAGGGCGGACATGGGCGTCCTTGTATCGGTGAGTGAACAAGCTTAACAGGTGGCTATACGGCCGGCGGCGGCCGGAGGATTCAATCCGGCGCCGCCCAGCGGTCCCAGCGCGGCGGGTCGCCGATGGTCTCCAGCACGTAGTCGACGAAGGCCCGGACCTTGGGCGGACAGAACCGAGGCTGCGCGTACAGCATGTGAATCGAGCGGGTTTCGGCGGCCACTTCCCATTGCCAGCCGGGCAGGACGGGCACCAGGGCACCGCTGCGTAATTCGGTCTCGATCAGCCAGCTGGGAAACAGGACCAGCCCCAGGCCGAGGCTGGCGGCGGCGCGCAGGCTGGTGGCATCGTCGCTGTAGAGCGGGCCGTCGACATCCAGGCGATTGAAGCGCGCCGTGCCAGTCTCGCGCCAGTACCAGCGCTGGCGGCCGTATTCGCCCTGATACAACAGGCAGTCGTGATCGAGCAGTTCGGCCGGTCGCCGGGGCGCGCCGCGGCGCTCGAGATAGCGCGGGGCGGCGGCCACCAGGTACTGCATCGGCGCGAGCGGCCGGGCAACCAGGCCGGCGTTGGACAGAGGGCCGACGCGGAAGGTGATATCGCTGGCGGCCTTGATTGGGTCGACGAACGTATCGGTCAGCCGCAGCTCGGCCTTGATCGTGGCATGGCGCTGGGTGAATCCGTGCACCAGCGGCACCACCTGGCGCTCGCCGAACGCCACCGGGGCGTTGATCGCCAGCACGCCGGCGGGTTCGTCGCCATGCTCGAACACGGTTTCGGTCGCCGCATCGAGCTGATCCAGCATCGGGCGGATCGTCTCGATATAGCGGGCGCCGGCCTCGGTGAGTTCGACCGCTCGCGTGTGACGATGGAACAGCGGCTGGCCGAGGCCGTACTCGAGCGCCGCGATCTGGCGTGAAACCGACGACACGGCACGGTGACTGCGACGGGCGGCCGCGGTAAAACCGCCGCTGTCGACCACCAACCGGAACGTACGTAGCGCATTCAGGTCGAGGTTGCGTTTCATGCAATAAATATTTGCGATGTTCGCGCTTGTTGCAAGCACTCAGTCGATCACAATAGCCGGTGTCATTTCCAGCACGGCGGCGTGCCCGCCGGGAACAACGTTTATGCGCAAGGGAAACGCACTCGTCGTCGGCGCCACCGGCATCACCGGCGGCAATCTCGCCCAGTATCTGGTGGCCAGCGGCTGGACCGTCTACGGTCTGTCGCGCCGTCCGTCCAAGACGCCGGGCGTGGTACCCGTATCGGCCGATCTGCTGGATGAAGCCGCCAGTGCCGAAGCATTGAAGGGGCTGCCCATCACGCACGTGTTCTATTGCACATGGACCCAGCGCGACTCGGAGGACGAGAACGTCAAGGCCAACGGCGCAATGATGAACAACCTGTTCGCCGCGCTCGATCCCGAGCGCCTGACGCATGTCTCGCTGGTCACGGGTACCAAGCAGTATCTCGGTTCCTTCGAAGCCTATGGCAGCGGGCAGGTCGAGACGCCGTTCCGCGAGTCGGCCGAGCGTGTACCGGGCCCGAACTTCTACTACACCCTCGAAGACATCATGCGTGACGTGGCCGAACGCTACGGCATCGCCTGGAACGTGCACCGGCCGCATACGGTGGTCGGCTATGCGCCCGGCAACATCATGAACATGGGCACGACGCTGGCCGTTTATGCCTCGATCTGCCGCGAGACCGGTCGCACCTTTACCTTCCCGGGCTCGACCGAACAGTGGCACTATCTCACCGACATGACCGATGCGCTGTTGCTGGCCCGCCAGATGGAATGGGCCGCACTCGCGCCGGGGGCGGCCAATCAGGCGTTCAATACCGTCAATGGCGATACCTTTCGCTGGCGCCGGATGTGGACCGAGATCGGCGAACACTTCGGCCTCGAAGTGGCGGACTGCCCGCAAACGCCGCAGCCGCTCGAACAGCAGATGGCCGGCATCGAGAGCACCTGGCGCGAAATCGCCGAGCGCTACGACCTGATCGAGCCGGACGTGACCCGGCTGGCCTCCTGGTGGCATACCGATGGCGATCTCGGCCGGACGCAGGAATGCGTCAACGACGTGAACAAGTGCCGGGACTTTGGTTTTTACGCGCACCGCGAGACGCGGGCGTCGTTCCTGGATCTGTTTGATCGGCTGGCGGCCGAGCGGATCATTCCGCCGATTGGCTGAAGCCGTTTGCGACGCTTGTGAATGACGAGCCGGGCCGGGTGAACCTGTCCGGCTTTTTGTATCGCGCGCTTCGCGGCCGACTGAGGTTGTTAATGCTGTGACGACATGGAAGGGGTTGGGCAGGCCGGATTTCTGTGGTGGGCCATTTCGGACTGCCTTCTCAGGGCGTCACTGGACTGGTGGTTCGTTTCGGCGACTGATTCCTGGCGTGTGGTTCGGAATAGATGTGTCGATTTAAGCGCCGAGGGTCGGGCTCGGTTTCGCACATCAGTGCGAAACCAGCGTCTGTGTTGCCCCGTGGTTCGAATGAACAGCGTGGCCCCGCAGCCGTATTACCGACAGAGCTCGCCGAGCGCACGAGCGAGCTTGTCGGGCATGGCGGTCGAGCGGCCACTGGCCCGGTCGACGAATACATGCACGAATTCGCCGTCGGCGCTGGCGGTCTCGGCGCCGGCGGCGAAAATCGCGAGTCCGTAGGTCACTGAGCGGTTGCCGAGCCGGTCGACACGCAACCCGACCTCGAGCGCCTCGGGGAAGGCGATCGGCGCGTGGTAGCGACAGTTCGACGACACCACGAAGCCGACTACGGGATCGGCGTGGATATCCAGGCCGCCGGCTTCGATCAGATAACGATTGGCGGCGGTATCGAAATACGAGTAATAGGTGACGTTGTTGACGTGGCCGTAGATGTCGTTGTCCATCCAGCGCGTGGGTATGTCGCAGAACCACGCATAGGCATCGCGCGCAGGGCGTTCGGGCATGCAGCATTCTCCTCGGACATGAAAAAGCCGGGCACCCGGCCCGGCTTTCGAATCATACGATGGTGATCGCCGCCGTTACGAGTTCACGACCTTCCATGTGCCATTCGGTTGGCGGCAGGCGGTGCCGGTAACCTTCTTCGGCTGGCCATTGATATTCGCGTCCATGGTGAAGTCGCGGCAGGGCTGGTTGCCCTGCTTATAGGTGCGGGTGGGCGTCACCGAGTAGCTTTGGTTGCTGTTCGGATCGTGCCAGCTCGTGGTCTTGCCGGTCTGATTCGATTCGAGGGCAGTGCCGAATTGCCGGCGATCCTTCTGGTCGAAGTGCTGGCCGACCTTGTTGCCGAGCGCCGCGCCGGCGAGCGTGCCAACCACTGTGGCGATGGTGGTCCCGGTGCCACTGCCGATCTGCGAGCCCAGGGCGCCGCCCGCCGCGCCGCCGAGCAGCGTGCCGGTATCGGAGTTTTTCCAGTTGGCGCAGCCGCCGATCATGGAGACGGCCAGAACAAGTGCGCTGAACAGGGTGATGGTCTTGTACATGCGATCCTCCCTGGCGGGCGTTCTGCAAAGAATTTCGATGGGCAGTTTAACGTAATCGTCGGGTGGTAGAAGGGCGATATCCGCGGTGAGCATTCAGCCCGCGTTATGGTCGGTTGCCGTTTCATGCCGCGCGCCGTGGGTCGGGCAACGGCAACAACTTTGCCCTTGTGGAATCATCGCTTGCGCTCCGGAGGGGCGCCCTTGGAACGGTGCTTCGTCGCGGCCGTGTGCCTGCGGCAACCGGCCCGATCTATCCGCGAGCTGCCGAGGGTGTGTCAACAAGCCGTTCACCGCGCGGCGCGGGATGTGTATTGTGCTCCTCCGGCGCGGCGGCATCGCAGGCAGGTTGTCGCGGAGCGGGCATGTTCACTGATCCATCGAGGCAATAACGCTATGCGCGCATGGTTGATCGACGACAAGGACGACTCGCGGAAGCTGGTCCTGGCGGATATAAAGTCACCCAAGCCCGGGCCAGACGAGGTGCTGGTCGATATCCGGGCCATCGGCATCAATCGTGCCGACATCATGCAGCGTCGGGGGGCCTATCCGCCGCCCGCGGGGTTCGATCCGCTTCGTCCGGGGCTGGAGTACGCGGGCGAGGTGGCCGCCGTGGGCAAGCGCGTGACCACGCGCAAGGTGGGTGATCCGGTCATGGGGCTGATTGGCGGTGGCGCTTACGCCGAACAGGTCGTGGTGCACGAGCGTGAAACCATGATGCCGCCCGCGCACTACGATCATGCCTCGGCGGCCGCGGTTCCCGAGGCGTTTCTCACGGCCTACCGCGGCTTGTTTCTCGAGGGTGGGCTGGCGCCCGGCCAGTGGGCGCTGGTGCGTGGGGCCACCTCCGGCGTCGGCGTGGCCGCGTTGCAGTTGATCGCGGCCCTGGGCAGTCGTTCGATCGCGACCAGTCGTGCTCAGGAACGGCTCGATGAGTTGGCCACGCGGTTCAAGTCGCTCGGGCTGGGCACGGCTTTCGACCTGGGCGCCGTCGACGGTGTCGATGGCGTGGCCGAACGGGTGCACAACCAGACCGGCGGGGCGCATGTGGTACTCGACTTCGTGGGCGCGGCGGTGCTCGAGGATAATCTGGCCGCGCTGCGTGACGAAGGGCGCCAGGTTCAGATCGGCATCATGGGCGGCGCCAAGACCGAGTTGAACATGGCCACGCTACTTATGCGTCGACTGTCGCTGGTGGCGATGACCATGCGCAGCCTGCCGCTGGAGCGCCGCATCGCGATGGCGCGTATGTTCGACGACCGGCTGCGGCCGCTGTTCGAGCTCGGTCGGTTGCGGCCGATGATCGACCAGACCTTCGATTTCGCACAGGCGAACGAAGCCCATGCGGCGATGGAGTCGGGCAGCCACCTGGGCAAGTTGTTGCTGGTGCGCAATCGCTGACGTCGCCGAGCCGCGGGGCCGGGCGTCGTGGGGCGTCCGGCTGCGGCCACTCAGAACACTTCCTCCCAGCGCCGCGACAAATGCAGCGCGGCGTTGGTGATGCCGGCCACGCTGTAGGTCTATGGATAGTTGCCCCACAGTTCGCCGGTCTGGGGATCCATACCCTCGGACAGCATGCCGGGATCGCTGCGATGTTCGAGCATGTTGTCGAACAGGCGCCGGGCCTCGTCCGTACGCCCGATGGCCGATTTGGACCGCGCCGCCAGTGGTCCGCAGGATGGCGGTATTGCGCAGATATTCGCGTTCTATCGCAACGCAATCGTCGATGTCGATCGCCGAGTAGCCGCGTTCCCGGTCGTCGAGCAACCGGCTGAACAATGGGCCGCCCTGGAAATCGGGGAAACAGCCCCAGACGATGCGAGCCCGCGCACCCACCGGAGCCGCGATCCGGCCGTTGTCGGTCAGGCCCAGATTCAGGTCGGCCGCGGGCTCGGGGTCTTCAGCGTGGTGGCGATCTGCTCGAGCCATTCCAGTACCTCGTCTACGCTGTCCAGCCGATACCGTGCCGCGCTCGAGCCGGGGCCGCCCACCCGTACCGATACGCCCCCGAGCGAATTCACGGCCACGAACGCCGCTTCGTCGGTGACATCGTCGCCGACATACACCGGGCAGCGCCCGGCGAAGGGCGGGTCGCTCATCAAGCGTTGCAGGGCGCGGCCCTTATCGCCGCGTGCCGGCTTGATCTCATACACGGCCTTGCCCGCCAGCAGGGACAATGCGCCGTCGGCCTCGGCCACGATTTCGCGCACGGCGCGTTCGGCCTCGCCGCGGGTCGTGTTGTCGGCCTTGTGATAGTGCAGGGCGAGCGTGGCCTGCTTGTCCTCGAAATACAGCGCAGGGTGCCCGGCGGCGAGCCGCTGTAGCCGGTCGCGCGCGGCGCGCAGATCTTCGACGTCGACCTGCGGGCCTTCATAGCCGGCGGCAGGCGTCCGCAGTTCGAGCCCGTGCAGGCCCGAAGCCGCCGGCGCGACGCGTTCGGTGAGCCGGTCGATCTCGGCGATCGGCCGGCCGGAAATCAATGCCAGGGCGCCGTCCAGCGCGTCGGCGGTGCGGCCGAGGATTTCCCCGAGGCGGTGCGAGGGTTGAACGGAGTCCGGGTGGCCCGCTGTATCAATCAGGGTGCCGTCAACATCCAGGAACAGGGCCCAGCTTTCGTCCGGGGCGGGCAGGTTTGTCATGGCGAGCCAAGATAGCGAGTCCAACGCAGTCAGCCAAGTCGGTGGTGATCGTCTGATTATGGTATCGAATCGGCTGCCCGTGTCGTTGGCAGGAGCCGGAGACAACGGCTGGCGGGCCCATCCGGCCGCCGACGGCCGGGTATCGGCGCTGGACCCCCGTGATGCGCCGGCGCTGCGCTATTAATCCGGCTTCGCGGCCAGTGGCCGCGGCGAGCATGCGATCGCATGCTCGCGGTATCAACCCGAAAAATCATCTATTTTCGTGCCGGGTCGATATCTGGGTAGCCATTCGAGCATGTCGAGACCGAGGCTGGAGAGCGCGGTATCGATATCCGGATCGGCGCCCCGGGCCTGGCGCGCCATCAACGATAGCTGCGTATCGGCACGGTGCCGATCAGTCAAGTGGCCGATATCGCGCTGGTCATCCCACTCAAGGACGGCATGAATCTGGTGGCCAAGGAATTCTGCGCGGCCAAGCGCGACGGCAACGGCGTGCTGATCCTCAGCGAGTTCGCCGGCGCGGCGGCCGAACTCGGCGAGCATGCGTTGCTGGTCAACCCGCATGACGTGGTTTCGACCGCCGAGTGTATCCACGCGGCCTGCCGCATGCGGGTCGCCGAACGGCGTCGGCGCATGCAGGCCATGCGCGAGATCATCCGGGGCCACAATGCCTTCGATTGGGTCGAGGCATTCCTGCGCGCCGCCGGTGCGGCCGCGTAGAACGCGATCCTACTGAGGCTGCGGCGTGGCGCCCTCGGCCTCCAGTGCGCGCCACATGTACCAGCAGGCCACTGAGCGATAGGGCCGCCAGATTTCACCGGCGGCTTCCAGCGCCTTCGGTTTGGGCAGATCGTCGAGCCCGTAGGTCAGGGCGTAGCCCTTGCGCACGCCCAGATCGTGGATCGGCATCACGTCGGGCCGGCCCAGATGAAACATCAACAGCATTTCGACCGTCCAGCGGCCGATGCCGCGGATCGCGGCATAGCGCTGGATCAGTTCGGCATCGTCGTATTCGTCGATGCGCGCCTCGTCCGGCAGTTCGCCGGCAAGCTGGGCCGCGGCCAGGGCGCGCAGGCCGGCAAGCTTGTTGGCCGACAGGCCGGCGCTGCGCAGCGTGGCGTCGTCGGTCGCCTGGATCGCGGCCGCGCCCGGCGCGTCGCCGTGGTTCAACGCCGCGAGCAGGCGGGCGTGGATGGTGCCGGCGGCCTTGCCGGAAAGCTGCTGGTACACGATGGCGCGCACCAGCGAATGAAACACGTCCGGCGCGGCGTTCGTGCTCGGCCGATACGGCCCGGCGCGCTGCATGAGCGCGCCGAGCACCGGATCCGCCGCCGCCAGATGCGCCACGGCGGCGTCCGCGTCGAAGGCCAGCCGCGTGTCGCGCGGCGCCGTGGGATGGGTGGCGCTAGACACCGAGCAGGGCCTTGTCGATGGGCGTATCGCCCGACAGCACTTCGAAGTGCTGGCCGATGGTGTTGGGCGAATCCAGCGTCATCAGCAACACGCGCGCCACATCGTCGCGCGGGATCTCGCCGTAGCGGCCGAGATCCTTGGCAATATCCACGTGGCCGGTACCGTCGTCCTCGGTGAGCTTGCCCGGGCGCACGATGGTGTATTCCAGGTCGGTCGAGCGCAGGTGATTGTCGGCCGCGCCCTTGGCCCGGAAGTAGTGCTGCATCTTCTCCGCGCCTTTCTCCGGGGTGTCGGCGTTCATCGACGACACCATCACGAATCGGCGTACGCCGGCCGATACGGCCTGGTCGATGATGGAGATGGCGCCGTTACGATCGACGTCCTCGGTCTTCTCCGGCGGGGTGTGGCCGCCGGAACCCGCAGTGAAAACCACAGCATCGCAGCCGGCCAGCGCCGCGCTGCAATCGCCCTCGAGATCGGCCACCACGACATCGGTGGCGCCGATGGCCTTCATTTCGTCCATCTGGCCGCTGTCTCGGATCATGGCGCGGGCGGTGTGTCCGCTGCCGTCGACGGCATGGATGAAGCGACGGCCGATCTTGCCGTGGGCGCCTACGACCAATACATGCATGATTGCTCCTTCAATGAGTCGACAAGCCGACGATCGTGCGGCGGCTTGAATCCGTGTCGATGTTCACAACCTTTGGCGTGTGACGCTTTTTTACAAGGGGGATCGCTACGGTCCTCCGAGGAAGACATCCATGATCGATCTGTATACCTGGACCACGCCCAATGGGCACAAGGTTCACATCATGCTCGAGGAGATCGGTGCGGCGTACACCGCGCATCCGATCAATATCGGCAAGGGCGACCAGTTCGCCGACGCGTTTCTCAAGATCAGCCCGAACAACAAGATCCCGGCGATCGTCGATCAGGATGGCCCGAACGGCAAGCCGTATGCGCTGTTCGAATCCGGTGCCATCCTGATGTATCTCGCCGACAAGGCTGACCGTCTGCTGCCGAAGGATCCGGTCAAGCGCTATGACGCGATCCAGTGGCTGATGTTCCAGATGGGCAGCATCGGGCCGATGCTGGGCCAGGCGCATCACTTCAACAGATACGCGCCCGAGAAGATCGAATACGCGGTCAAGCGTTACGAGAACGAGGCCAATCGGCTGTACGGCGTGATGGACCGGCGGCTGCGCGACACCAGGTTCCTGGCCGGCAACGACTACTCGATTGCCGATATCGCCACCTGGCCGTGGCTGCGACCCGCCGAAACCCAGGGCGTGAACATCGACGACTATCCGAACGTCCGGCGCTGGTTCGAGATGATCGGCGACCGCGAGAACGTGAAGAAAGGTCTGCAGGTGCTGGCCGATCACCACACGGATCTCAGCCAGGACAGCGAGGCCATGGAAAACATGTTCGGCAACAAGCAGTACGAAAAACGTTGATCGGCATATCCACGGAATCAGTCCGCAAATGAACGCGGATTGACGCAAATGAAATCAAATGGGTTTTGAGCGAGCGGGCGGATTGGGGGGTAAGATCAAACGCCGTCCTGTCGGCCGGCTGAGAATCGAAAGCCCGGCGACATGACGACGACGGCCCCGCCGCTCGAATCCGTCGTCCCTGATCTGCGTGAATCTGCGTGAATCTGCGTCGATCTGCGGACAATGCTTTTTGGCCCGATCTTCTGCCGTGAACGCGCACGCCCAAAAAAGACCGGCCTTTCAGGGCCGGTCTTTTCACGTCAGCGCGGCGAACCGATCAGAACATCTCGGATGGCCCGACGTCGGTATCGCCGGCATCGTCGCTGTAGCGATTGTTGATGAAGTCGCCGGTGATCATCTGCTTGTAGGTCTTGCCCGGGCCGACCATCGGGTAGACGCCGGCATCCGGATCGACCATGACTTCCAGGAACGCCGGGCCCTTGAAGTCGAGGAAGGCGGCGACGGTAGCCGGCAGCTCGGCCGGGTCGGTTACGCGGCGGGCGAACTCGAAGCCGTCGGCCTCGGCCGCCTTGATGAAGTTCTTCTTGTGCAAGGATTTATCCGAGGCGGACAGGCGGCCCTTGAAGAACAGCTTCTGCCACTGTTTCACCATGCCGTCGCCGACATTATTGAGCACCACGACCTTGATCGGCAGGTTGTAAGTGGTCGCGGTCTCCAGCTCGCCGATGTTCATGCGGATCGAGCTGTCGCCGTCGATATCGATCACCAGCTTGTCGCGGCGTGCACAGGCCGCGCCGATGGCCGCCGGCAGGCCGAAGCCCATGGTGCCCATCGAGCCGGAGGTCAGCCACAGGCGCGGCTCGCGGAAATCGAAATACTGCGCGGCCCACATCTGGTGCTGGCCGACGCCCGTCGCGATCACGGCCCGACCATCGGTGTGCCGGTTGATCTCTTCGATCACGGCATAGGGTTGGATCAGCGTGCTGTCGCGATCGTAGTTCATCGCATAGTCGTGCTTGAGCGCGGCGATATGCTGATGCCAGT
Source organism: Salinisphaera sp. RV14 (assembly GCF_052044135.1). NCBI lineage: Bacteria > Pseudomonadati > Pseudomonadota > Gammaproteobacteria > Salinisphaerales > Salinisphaeraceae > Salinisphaera > Salinisphaera sp. RV14. The sequence goes on along the minus strand of NZ_JBQDYF010000013.1, from coordinate 4,599 downwards.
CGGCCAGATCGTTGGCAAAGCCGTGCTCGCGGCCATAGGTCAGTACCCGGGCCAGGCTCGGTGCGAACAGGCCGACGTGATGCCAGTCGACCTGCTTGACCTTGTTGATTTCCGAGGCATCGGCATCGAAGTGCGCGATCGCCTTGGCTTCGGGCGCGAAATCATCCGGGCGCCCGGCCACGCGATCGTCGAAGCGCGCGCCCACCGCGATCAGGAAATCGCAGTCCTCGACTGCATAGTTGGCGAAGGCCGTGCCATGCATGCCCAGCATGTGCAGCGACAGGACATCGGTGGTATCGAAGGCGCCGATACCCATCAGCGTGGTGACCACGGGGATGCCATAGGCCTGGGCCAGGGCGCGCAACTCGTTGGCGGAGTCGGAGTTGATCACGCCGCCGCCGGCATAGATCAGCGGGCGCTTGGATTCACCCAGCAGGCGGAAGAACTCGGCGCATTTTTCGTCGGAGAGCTTGTTCGAACGCAGATCGCGCATGCGCTGGCGATAGCCCGGCACCGGCAGCACGCCGGATCCGGCGAAGCGGCAATCGGCGTTCTGTACGTCCTTGGGCACATCGATCACGACCGGGCCCGGGCGGCCGGAGCGCGCGATCTCGAACGCCGTGCGCACGGTGGCTTCCAGCTTGTCCGGGTCGGTGACCATGAACACATGCTTGGCAGCCGAGCTCATGATGTTGGTGACCGGCGCTTCCTGGAACGCATCGGTGCCGATGGCCGCGCGTGCGACCTGGCCGCAGATCAGCACCATGGGCACGGAATCGGCCATCGAGTCGCGCACCGGCGTGACCGCGTTGGTCGCGCCCGGGCCGGAAGTCACCAGCGCCACGCCGACCTTGCCCGAGGCGCGCGCGTAACCGGCGGCCATGAAGCCCGCGCCCTGTTCGTTGGCGGGTACAATCAAGGGCATCAGATCGTGATGCTCTTCGTTAAAGCGGAAGATGGCATCGTAGGTCGGCAGAATGGCGCCGCCGGAATAGCCGAATACCGTATCCACGCCCTCGTCGGCCAGCACCTGCACGAGCACCTCGGCGCCGGTCATGACGCGGCCGGTCAACGGATGGGGCGTGCGGGTTGCGGGGGCGGTGTGCAGTTCAGTCATGGCAGTTTTCCGAACGACGTGGAAAAACCCTGATTGTAACCGAAAGTACGGCTTTCCCCCTGCGGTTGCGCCAATCGATTTGCTTCACCCCGGGGATCGGCGTATTTTGCGCGCTTTGCCAATCAGTGCGTGCGAGGTGATCACGATGCGACATGTGATATCCGTCCTCATGGCCAACGAGGCTGGGGCTCTCGTACGCGTGGCCGGGCTGTTCTCGCAGCGCGGCTTCAATATCGAAACACTCAACGTCGGTCCCACCGAGGACCCGACCATGTCGCGCCTGACGCTGGTGACCTGGGGCACGGAAAACGTCGTCGAGCAGATCAACCGCCAGCTGCTCAAGCTGGTCGATGTGATCGACGTGCTGGACATGACCGGCGATGAGCATCTGGAATACGAGTTGGCATTGATCAAGATCCAGCGCGGCGCAGCCGCGACGCCGGTCGAGACCATGGCCGCCGGGTTCGATGTGCGCGTGATCAGCGAGGAGGAAGGCCTGACGTTGTTGCGCTTTCTGGGCAGTGGCGACGAACTCAATCGGTTCGTGGCGGTACTGGAGGACGCCGGCATGCTGGTCGAGCTGGCGCGCAGTGGGGCCGTGACCATGACGCCGGGCAGCGGCGGGCTGAGCTATCACACCGAAGACGAGCAAGCCGCGGCGTCCTGATACGCCGGGCGGCAACGATACCGCGAATTTGTAATGAAACGGCTGGCACCTCCCGCCAGCCGAGCCGACACCATCAGCAGGAGAAAAACCGTGAGCATGACCGTGTATTACGACAAGGATGGCGACCTGTCCCTGATTCAGGGCAAGAAGGTTGCGATCATCGGTTATGGTTCGCAGGGCCATGCCCACGCCAACAATCTCAAGGATTCGGGCGTGGACGTCGTGGTCGGCCTGCGCGAGGGTTCGTCCTCGGCCAAGAAGGCCACCGACGCCGGCCTGGCCGTGGCCAGCATCGAAGAGGCCACCGCCTCGGCCGATGTGGTGATGATCCTCACACCGGATGAACACCAGCTGTCTCTGTACAACGACCTCATCGAGCCGAACATCAAGCAGGGTGCGACCCTCGGTTTCGCGCACGGCTTCAATATTCATTACCAGCTGATCGAACCGCGTGCCGATCTCGACGTGATCATGATCGCGCCGAAAGGCCCGGGCCATCTGGTACGGACGACCTATGAGAACGGCGGGGGTGTGCCGAGCCTGATCGCGGTCTACCAGGATGCCTCCGGCCAGGCCAAGGACGTGGCACTGGCCTATTCCGTGGCCAACGGCGGCGGCCGTGCCGGCGTGATCGAGACCACCTTCCAGGCCGAGACCGAAACCGACCTGTTCGGCGAGCAGTCCGTGCTCTGCGGTGGTCTGGTATCGTTGATCCAGGCCGGTTTCGAAACGCTGACCGAGGCCGGCTACGAGCCGGAGATGGCGTATTTCGAGTGCCTGCACGAGGTCAAGCTGATCGTGGACCTGATCTACGAGGGGGGCATCGCGAACATGCGCTACTCGATCTCCAACACCGCCGAATACGGCGATATCTCGCGCGGCCCGCGTCTGATCACCGACGAAACCCGAGCCGAGATGCGCAAGATGCTCACCGAGATCCAGAACGGCAGCTTCGCGCGCGAGTTCATGGCCGAGCACCAGGCCGGCAGCCCCATGCTCAAGGCCGGCCGGCGCAACGCCGCCGCCTCGGAACTGGAGCAGGTGGGCGAGAAGCTGCGCGGCATGATGCCTTGGATCGCCAAGGACAAGATCGTCGACAAGACACGTAACTGATTACGTGTCCGCCCCGAACGCGAGTTCAAGCGAGCGATCGGTATGCAGCGCAAAACGCTGTTTCAGATAGTCCCGGAAGGCTGGGCTGCGCTGTTCGTGCTGGCGATCGTGTTTCTGATCGTCAATGCGGCCATCGGCGTGTGGGTGGCACTGCCGGTGCTGGTACTCATGGCGATTTGCGTGCTGTTTTTCCGGGATTCGCCGCGGCATGCGCCGGCGGAACCGCTGTCGGTGGTTGCGCCGGTGGATGGCACCGTCATTCACCGGCGTGAATGCTACGACCCCTATCTTGATCGCGAGGCGGTCAAGGTGGCCATTCGGGTGAATCCGTTCGGCGCCTATCTGCTGCGCTCGCCAGTGGAGGGCACGGTGCTGGAGCTGGCCGGGGAAACCGTCGAGCGGCTCGGCGGCGTGGCCTCGATGATCCGCACCGACGAGGGCGATGAACTGGTCATGGCGATCCGGCGCGGCAGCCTGCTGGGCGAACGCCCGTGCCGGAACAGCTATGGCGAGCGGGTGGGCCAGGGGCGCTGCTGCGGCAAGCGTCGGCTGGCACAGCGAGTGGAATTGTTCCTGCCCGTGAATTGCCGCATGGAAGTTGAGCTCGGCGATCATGTGCGTGCCGGGGCCTGCGTATTGGCGAAGCTCGTGCACAAGAAGAACGGCAGCTGTCGGGCCCGGCTGGACGGCGCCGCCTGATCGGTTTGCCCATTTCGGCCGAGCGAGACCGGCGGCCGATACGCTAGACTAGCGCCTATGTCTGAATCCCCCAGCGAACCTGGCAGCCGCCGCAAGCGCGGCATCTATCTGTTGCCGAACCTGTTCACGACCGGCACGCTGTTTGCCGGATTCTATTCCATCATCGCGGCCACGCAGGATCGGTTCGCGGTGGCGGGCATTGCCATATTCGTGGCCATGCTCACCGATATGCTGGATGGACGCGTGGCCCGGCTGACCAACGCCGAGTCCGATTTCGGCATTCAGTACGACAGCCTCGCCGATCTGGTGTCGTTCGGGCTCGCCTCCGGCCTGCTGGCCTACATGTACAGCCTCCACACGCTGGCCGCCTACAGCAATGTCGCCGGCAAGCTGGGCTGGCTGGCCGCGTTTTTCTATACCGCCGCGGCGGCCTTGCGCCTGGCGCGGTTCAATATCACCCGCGGCAGCGCGCTGGAGAAGAAAGTCTTTCTCGGCCTGCCGAGCCCGGCGGCGGCGGGGTTGTTGGTGGGGTTCGTCTGGGTCGGGGCCGACTTCGGCATCCCCGGCGGCGATCTGGTGATTCCGGTGTTCCTGTTCACCGTGGGCGCCGGGGGGCTGATGGTCTCGAACGTGCGCTACAACAGCTTCAAGGATTTCAATATCGGCGACCGCGTGCCGTTTCGCTACATTCTGTTCGTGGTGGTTGCGTTTGTACTGATCATGCTCGATCCGCCGCGCGTGCTGTTCCTGGGCTTTCTGGCGTACGCCTTGTCCGGACCGATCATGGCCCTGCGGCGTCGCCATCGACTGCGTTCCGGTCGCAGCGGATCCTCCTAGAGTTCAGTGTCCTGCCCTGGGTATTTGCCGTATTCAGAACGCCTGTGCGCGCCCAGCACAAGGCGCGCGACTGCGCCATAGCATGCCGTGCCTATGCTATGGCAAAGGGGCGCAACGCGGTGATGGGCGCGCACAGGCGTTCCCTTCGGGATATCGGGTGCGGGGC